>CAZPPD010000033.1:0-15502 GCA_964588185.1 uncultured Alcaligenaceae bacterium
GTATCCGCAGAAAGAGTTTGCAATGCCATTGGAAAACGCCCATTTTCCACAAGGGCTATGTCTATGGGTGTAGTGGTCGGCATACAAACAATGCCGATCTTCGTTGCATTGAATGGAAGACCGGCAAAGTGATGTGGACCAAGGAACGCACTACCCGCTGTTCCTTACTGAAAGTTGGAGACCGATTTATCTGCCAGGGAGAATACGGCTTTTTGTTGGTGTTTGATGCTAATCCTGAGAAGTTTGAGATCGTTTCGCTATCTCAAATTGAAGGCCCTAAAGCCGAGCGATTGCTGCAATACCCTTGCTGGGCTGCTCCCGTATTATCCCATGGATTGTTGTATGTCCGCGGCAAGGATTACTTGGTTTGTTTAGACCTGAAGAAATAAACCAAGCAACTGAAAGTGGCCCGATATTTCGAAGCACTTGGAATCAATCTCCGAGTAACATAGAAAAACTGTAGTGCCCTTAGACGCTATTTTTAGATACCCATGAACACATGGCCCAACCTCGAGCCTTAATTCTTCGATCTCCTGGAGCAAACTGCGATGAGGAAACGCAATTTGCTCTGCAACAGGCGGGTGCCCCGGCGGACCGGATTCACATCAACCGCTTGAGAGAACATCCCAAGTTGCTTCGGTCGTATCAGATCCTGGTAATTCCGGGTGGGTTTACTTATGGGGATGATATTTCGGGGGGCAAAATCCTCGGAAATCAGCTTCAACATTTTCTGCAAGATGCTTTGCGGGAATTTCGCAACCGGGAAAAACTTATCCTGGGAATCTGTAATGGCTTTCAGGTGTTGCTCAAAGCTGAATTGATCATTCCTCCGGATAATGACGGCCCCCTGGCAACCTTGACTTTCAATGCTCAGGGTAAATTTGAGGACCGGTGGGTGAACCTGGAAGTCCTGTCGGATAAAACCCCATTTCTGAAGAATTACCAAAAGCTGTATTTGCCTGTGGCGCATGGCGAGGGTCGTTTACTCTTCCGGGAATCCTGGATTCTGCAAGGATTAACTAATACCGGACAAACCGTCTTGCGTTATGTGGATGATCGCGGGAACCCGGGAGATTATCCGGTTAATCCCAATGGTTCGCAGAATCACCTGGCGGGTTTATGTGACACTACCGGCTTGGTAATGGGCTTAATGCCCCATCCGGAACGGTTTGTTCTTCCAACTCACCATCCCCGCTGGACTCGTGAAGGATTAGAAAAAGAAGGGGCCGGATTACAATTGTTCCGAAACGTTGTCGAATTTTTCCTTTAGATTTGGATTTAATATGTGGACTGTTTCCGAAGAAAAAAATTGCCGTAGCCTTGTTCAACTAGCTCTAGAAGAAGATTTGGAACCTGGTGGAGACCTCACCAGTAAGGCCGTTCTCCCTGCCAATACCAAAGGGAAAGCAGTGTTTATTTCCCGGGAATCTGGGATCATTGCGGGACTTCCAATAGTTCAAGTTGTCTTCGAGCAAGTGTCCCGGGACATTCGAGTTGAATTATTGCTTCAGGATGGAACCGAGGTCCAACCGGGAGACAAATTAGCTCAGGTTTCCGGACCGCTGGATGCAATGTTGACCGGAGAACGAACGGCTTTGAACTTTTTGCAAAGGCTGAGCGGAATTGCCACTAAAACCAACCAATTTGTGAAAGCGGTGGGTAATTCTCAAGCAAAGATTCTGGATACACGTAAAACCACTCCCGGATATCGGTCGCTGGAGAAATATGCGGTCCGTTGCGGGGGCGGCTACAATCACCGCCGTGGATTATATGATGGAATTTTGATTAAAGACAATCATTTGGCTGCACTCGCAGATAAAGACAAAGCAATCACCAAAGCAGTAAACGCCGCCCGAATGGAAGTGGGCAAATCTCACCCTGTGGAATTGGAAATTGACCGGCTCGATCAGTTAGACGAAGGATTAGCTGCCCAACCGGATATTATTCTCCTAGACAACATGGCCGTTGAGGATATGGCAGAAGCCGTTCGCCGCCGAAATGATCAGGCACCGGAGATATTATTGGAAGCTTCCGGAGGAATAAGCCTGGAAACTATCGCCGATATTGCTGCCACTGGAATTGACCGGATAAGCGTTGGAGCCCTGACCCATTCCGCTGCAGCGTTTGAAATTGGCTTTGACTATGAATCTCCATGAACCCATCAGAAGTATGGACCATTCCTATTTCGTATATTGGCCGCCGGGTTCTTTTTTATGACCTTGTGGATAGCACTAGTTCACGCTGCTCGAAAATGGCTATCCCGGAAAATGATGGCATCGTAGTGCTGGCCAAAAATCAAACCGCAGGAAGAGGCCAACATGGCCGCTCCTGGCAAAGCAAACCCGGCCAAGGACTATTGTTATCCATTTTGCTGTTTCCACCGGAACACTTAAGGCAGCCGGCAATACTGACTGCTTGGGCTGCAGTCTCAGTATGTAATGTAATGGGCCATCTCGATTTGGTAGCTACTATCAAGTGGCCAAACGATATTCTGATCCAGAATAAGAAAGTTTGCGGCATATTAATTGAGCAAAAGCAGGGGATCATTGTAGGAATCGGGTTGAACCTAAACCAAAATCTTCATGATTTCACCCAACTGAAATTAGCTGATGCCGGGTCCCTGCATATGTTCACCGGCCAATCCTATGATTGCAAAGAAACGGCCCATCAATTAATAGAATCCCTCGATCAAACATACCGAAAATTACTTACGGATGGCACTTGTAAATTAGAAGTTTCCTGGAGAAAACATCTAGGACTAATGGGAAAAAATGTACTCATAGAACTAGCCAAGGAAACAAAAAAGGGAGTTCTTTTGGAAATAGGTTTTGATGGATTGTTATTAAAGGAAAACAATAATGAACTTGTTATTCTTCCACCGGAACAGATTCAACATATATTATCTTACCCACCTGAATAGAAACATCATTCCTATACAATTGTAAAACATATGAATAGCTATTTTCTTCTGACGATAATTATAATTACAGGCTATTTGATCGGCGGCATCCCCTTTGGATATATGATCGGCCGTTTTCGGGGAGTAGATATATTTAAGGAAGGCAGTGGCAACATAGGAGCAACGAATGTTGGCCGTGTGCTCGGAAAGAAGTACGGAATCCTTGTTCTCTTGCTGGATTTTGCCAAAGGTGCCTTGCCCGTTATTTTAGCCACCAATCTGCCTGTCAACTATTACCAAACCATCAATTCCGGTGAATTCGGCGTAGCCGCTGGTTTAGCGGCCATATTAGGACATACATTTTCCATTTATTTGGGATTCCGCGGTGGAAAAGGAGTCGCCACCGGAGCCGGTGTGATATTTTTCTTGTTACCGATTATTGCCCTGATTAGTTTGGTGGTATGGATCGGATTTGTTCTTGCCTTCCGTTATATCTCTGTGGGATCCCTGGCCTCTGCAATATCATTGCTAATTACTCGTTTTCTGATTACCTCCTTGCCCTTTGCCCGGCCCAACTTAGTAACCACAATTTTTTGTCTTGCTGTTGCTGGCTTAGTATTTGTCCGTCACCGTGGAAACATAAAACGACTATTCCAAGGAACTGAAAATCGCCTCCAAGGAACGCAAACAATGTTAAAACTTACAAAAGCTATTCATGTCCTATCGATGGGGTTGTGGTTTGGGACGATTATTTTTTTCTCTTTTGTGGTGGGATTAACTATGTTCAACACCATGCAGGATATTACCCATTCCACAAAATCTTATCCCTGGTTCCAGGTGCCGAGCACTTTTGCTTCAGCTACCGACCCGATTGACGGACCTTACGAATATGGCGTTCGCATTGCCGGGACACTAATTAGCCCAATGTTTTTGTGGTACTTTTTGATCCAGGGTTTTTGCGGCTTTCTGGCGTTGGCCTCGTGTTGGAGTTGGCAGTCTCAGTTTCCCCACCAAAAGATACACCGTTGGCGTTTTACTATTCTCGCCCTCGCTTTTGCCACGGTGGTATTAGGCTGGCCCATAGAGCGAACCGTCCATGACCTGCGTGCGGTCCGCCACGAAAAAATGGACCAATATTTTGCTGCAGGCCAAAGTTCCAAGGAAGAATTACAAAAAGAAGCCCTGGAGGCAAAAGCAGATTTCGGCCGATGGCATGGTTATAGTCTGCTCTTGAATTTTGCCACGATCGCTTTAGTGACTGTGGGAATGGGAATGGCTGGATTTCTGCCCAATTCCAGGGACGAGCAAGGAAAGGAAGATACGGAAGTAGTTATTCGAGCCCCGAAACAATCGGAGCACATTGAGAAGGCAGAATAATTAACGATTGGTGCCTACCTATGGCTTTGCCAGAGAAGCTTTCTTGGTGATCTCATAGGTTCGGCCATTGGACCGGCCGTTTCGATTTATTAGGGCAAGCTGATACAGTTTTTCTCCATTCGGTGTGGGATACTCTCCGGTTACGCAAGCCCGGCATAGATTGTCTTCGGAAATTTTCAAACTTCTTGCGATGGCCCCGAGCGGCAAGTAAAACAAACTGTCCACGCCCAACTCTTTCGCCATGGCTTCCTGTTCTTCTCGCGTAATTTGCTTTTCCTGCTGAAACCGGGGAGCGAATAGCTCGCCAATGGTCGACATATCAATCCCATAAAAGCAAGGAGCGACGATTGGCGGGCAGGCAACGCGAACATGGATTTCGCGGGCTCCTCCTCTGTGGCGAACGTGATTTACCAGGGATTTCAAAGTGGTACTGCGAACAATGGAATCTTCGATCAAAAGAACTCGTTTTCCTTGGAGAACTTCCCGAAGGGGCGTGAATTTCATACGGACTCGGTCCGCCCGGTTCTGACCTTCAATGAAAGTTCTCCCAATATAACGATTGCGAATAATGCCTTCCACAGATCGAAGCCGCAGTTCATAAGCCATGGCATCGGCGGCAGCTTTTCCGGTGTCCGGGACCGGAACTACAATCGTGTCGTCATCAAGTGGGAATAAGTTTAGTTCTCTTTCTTGAATAGCCAATTCTTTACCAAGGGCACTGCGGCTTAAATAGACGCTGCGGTCATCCAAGGTACTGGCCACATTGGCAAAATAGACCCATTCAAAAAAACAATGAGCCTTGTTGGGCTCATCGGCAAAGCGCTCGATGCGTAATTGGTCGTCCTGAATGACGATCATTTCGCCTGGGTCCAGCGAATGGATATCCCGGAAGCCCAAGTTTTGTAGGGGCAGACTCTCGCTAGCCGCAGCAAATAGCGGACCGTCCATGGCAAAGCACATGGGCCGGAATCCTTTGGGATCCCGCACCACGGCCATATCCCCCATGGCATTGAGATAAACCAAGTTGTAGGCCCCATCAAATTTTTTGCTCAGATTGCGGAAAACCTCCACCAAATCCGGCCGATTTTCATTGCGGAATTCGTAGCTGAGATAATGCTGGATAATTTCCGTATCCACATTATGGACCAAATGATAATCCGCGACATCCAACAATTCATCCCGCAGCTGGTTGTAGTTGGACAACTGGCCGTTAAAGGCGATACTGAACCATTTCCATTTGCACCCATGACGGCGTTCGAATGGCTGAGCCGATTCCTGGTTGTTTTTCCCGCAGGTGGCATATCGGACGTGGCCAATGGCGGCACGGCCAGCATACTCCCGCATGATACTATCATATTTGGCCTGATGGCTGAGGCGGAACGCTTCGATTACGGACCCAATTTTCTTGTGGGTATCTAAAAGCCGTTCTCGGGTGGGATTGTAGGTGGAAAATCCCGCAGCTAATTGACCCCGATTCTGTAAGTCCAACAACATTCGCGGCATTAGGCGGGAGATTTCTTCGGGACCGGCTAAGGGAACCAAACGGGAGGGTATGGGACTGTCGAAGTGGTATAGCGCGGCAATCCCACACTCATGGTGAAGTTCATCCATGCAGAAAGCCTGTTATGCGAGGAATGGGAATAAACGTCCCAATTGGGCTTTAAGGAACATCGAGGATATTATAGAAACTTCCTGAGTTTGTAACAAGAAATTCACAATATTACCTCCGTTAATAAACATTAACCTGGTCGTAACGTCTAGCTGCTTGAATGTTTCGGAGGACGAATGATAGTGGCCATGAACATTCCCACTAAAGTCCAGCCTACCACTAAATCCAGGCACATAATCAGAGAATGATGCAAAGGAAAGGCCATCCAGTTCCAATAAGCCAAGTGGCTGACAATCGAGGAGAAGAGCCCTAATCCCAAGACAAACCCTACTCGGGCAAAGTAATTTTGGCAACAAGTGGCGGAGCTAA
Source organism: uncultured Alcaligenaceae bacterium (assembly GCA_964588185.1). Lineage (GTDB taxonomy): Bacteria > Planctomycetota > Planctomycetia > Gemmatales > Gemmataceae > CAZPPD01. The sequence goes on from CAZPPD010000033.1 coordinate 6,255, forward strand.
GCAATATCGCGGCGATAAAGGCAGCTGCCAGATTAAGAAGGAATCCGTTGACCATCACCATCAGGTCCATGGGTTCCCCTCCCTCAGAATAAATGATGCTCACTACCGGACCCTGGCGATGTTTTTCCATTACCTCTTCCATCGTTCCATCCATCCCCGGAATGGTATACCAACCCGGTTCCATATCCTGGTTCTTCAAGGCAGCAACCATTTCCTCTTCATTTTCCAGGGATTTCATGGTGTCGTCGTGAAGATGGAATGCCATCCAGGAAGCCATCCCCCAAGCAAAATAAATCAGGGCCCCAAGAATGGCGGCGATAAGGATCCTAATCATTTTCGAACTCTCCGAAGAAGTGAAAATTTTACCCTCAGAGATAAACTATTTCTCGATCAGAAAAAGGGAATATTCGGGAAATCCTAAATTATCTGGGAAATGAGTTTACCAATGCAGCCTGTAAAAAAGCATTTATCCTTTAGCAATATCAATCACACACTGCTGTTGGGAACGTTGATACTAACCCTTGCGGTTTTGCCTATTTTTGAAAGATACCCCCTGGCCCTATTTTTAATACACCTGGGTTATAACATTATTTTTCTTACCGGTGTATTTTTATATTTCCGAAGAAAGTCGCGCCTTAAATTTGGTATTGCTTTGATTCTTATCCTGGTGCTGTTAACTTGGGTTAATCATTTTCATTTTCACCCGGCATTATTCGTGGCAAACGGCCTTTTGGATTCTACGGTTTTTGCAGTTCTGGCAGGGCAATTAGTCATTAGCCTCTTGAAAAAGCATATGGGAACATTCCAATCAATTCTTGGGGCGATAAGTGGTTATCTCCTTTTGGGATTATCCTGGGCGATTCTATATAGTGTTTCTGAACGACTGAATAATCAGTCCCTGCTTTCTGCCGTAACCGGGGAACAAATCTCTGACTTTTCGCAGTTTGTTTATTTCAGCTTTGTAACGATGTCTACTTTGGGATATGGGGATATTCATCCCGGGACTCAAGTAACGCGAACGCTGGCGTGGATGCAATCGGTCGTCGGGCAATTTTATCTGGCGGTGTTAGTTGCTCGCCTAGTGAGTGAGATTCCCCTGCACCAAAAGATTGAGGATGGAAAGGAAAGCTAGATCTCTAAAGATAACCTTATCTCAAAAGTAGAAAAGTATAATTGGCCATAACCTTCGAAAATGTAATTATTATCACAATTCAAAATTTTACCAGCTGGTCAATTGTTTTATAAACGATTGCTTCCTTACTCCTAGAGTCGTTATAATTCCTACAATTAGAACAGTTCAATATTGCTGCAATCAATTTAAACGTCAAATCTGTTGCATTCTTCCAAATCACTCTAGATAATCTCTTCGGTAGATTGCCTTTACTACGATTATTTTATGGCATAGGTATTTTTCTATTTTTCGGAGAACCTGATAGCATTGGAATCTTCCTCTCATTTCAATTCAGAGGAATATGAAGTTTTTAGGAAGAGAGTCCAAAATATATTCAGTAAATTCACAAATATTGGAATTTGTTGCTTGATAAGGGAGATTCAATTAATTAATCTAATCGTCAAGGTTATCCCACTCGCTAAACGCAGGATAACCCGGAATTTTCCCGAAGAGGCTGGCTCGCAAATAGTTAGAAATATTCTTTTTCCTTAATATTTTCGTTTACGAAAATTTTCTCGGGAAAAGTATGTCTTTTGCGAATAACGGGCCAATCTTACCCAAAAAAAGTAGGATATCTTACTTTTTCTTTTTGTTTCCACTCTGATGCCCCCTAACAAGGCATTTGGAGTCTTCTGTTTTTTTCTTTGTCTGAGGGGTGCTTGACAGGGAGCACTAGGGTCTCGTCACTTATTCTGGAGGTTTGATTAATGCATCGGAACAAAGCCAAATTAGAATTAGAATCCTTAGAGAGCAGACTTACACCTACGGCTTCCTTCAGCCTGTTTGGTTCTGCAAGCCGAATTATCCTTACGCAAACGGTGGCCACATCTGCAGGTGGTGATCTTATGATCACTGATTTTGGAGACAGCATTGAAGTTTCGGATACCGGTGCAGATCCTGGAACTATTATGTTCACTGTGACCCCGGGAGCCAGCATTACTTACAATCTGATCGGAGCAGATGGGGCCGTCAATCTGGAGCAAGCAGGCAGTCGCTTTGGCAATGTTAGTTTGAATGTCAGCAATTTTGCTGGTCAGGAAATTAACATTGGCGGTGGAGAGATCTCCGGCAACTTAACAATTATCTCAGGAAATGGTGACGATTCCATTAACCTTGGCGAAGACTCGGTATTCGTTTTGGGCGATCATATCGTGGGGGGAAGCTCCCGAGTTAACACCAATCTCGGTGATGATAGTTTGTTTATGGGTGAGGGCTTCTCGGAAGCAGAAGTTTTCGGCAATTTCTCCGGCACCGGAATCAATGACTTTGACTTGGGTGACGGTCCCGGCGACTTCAGTGCAGTTAACGGCAATTTGACGCTTAACAATTCCCGAGAAGCCACAGATAGTTTTGCCGACATCAGTGAAGACAGCGAAGTTGGCGGCCGCTTCCGTTATTCCGGTAGCCGTGGAGCCGATGCGGTTACGGTTGAAGGTTTTATCGGAGATGATGTTTTCGTTGATTTCCGTACGCAAGGTGCAGCAGACACAAGTTCGTTCACCCTTACCGGATTTTTTGCGGAATTAGGTGATCGCTTAAGCGTTCGCGGCGGAAACTCCGGTACCGAAAATGTCTTTGTCGATCCGGGAACCTTCATTGGCGGAAGTATCAACTTGTCGTTGCGAAACGGTACTAATAATGCGGATCTTTCCGGTATCATGGGTGGCCGCACTATTTCTTACCGGGGTGGTTCCGGGGAAGACTCCTTCACTTACAGTCCTGATATCGGGTCTGCTCGAGTCCGAATTACTGCCATCACCCGTTCCGGGGATGATACGGTGGACTTCGGTGGTGTTGTCGATGCCACTACTGCACCTTCCTTTGCCTATGTAAACATGGCTCCGGGATCGAACACATTTGTCGATGGGGCAGTCTTCTTCCCCAAACGAGTTATCTTCTAATCCATCCAATGTAGCATTAGGGTTAACCCTAAGTTGCTACCTCCTCGGGTCCGGCTTCCTCTTGGGAGCCGGACTTTTGTAATATTGACGGGAATAAAATATTTACCAACGGAGAAGGTCAAACTATTGAATCTATTTCAAGTCATCTTCGGAATAATAATTCCTTGTTAACATTTCTCAACCGGCAAACTTATCCTAAATAACATCCCAAGAAATAATGTAGTTTCACTTACTTTAATACCAGTAGGCAGAACTGCTAGGATCTTGATTGTTTCCCAGTTTTCCTTCTCCAACTCCTTTTTCCATCTCTTGCAATCCTTCATTCTTTTCCTGATAATTTTTTCTGCTCGTTAGACTCACAGTTGGAATAGGACTCGACACCTAAACGTTTCCAACAATCGAAGTCACAGCACAGAGAAGAGGTTGTTTCTTCGAAGCCGAGCAATTCCGATTCTTTTCCTTGTTGGGCGAAAGCTCTTAAAAGGCAAGTCTAGTTGAGGTTCCTCGAACCTCTTCGGACTAATTAGTCCCCGAGCGTACCTTGGGGGAAGGGAAACCCTCCGTTTACTGTGGATTGACATCTGGGTGTTTCCCAGGTTCATCCTAATTGTGTTCTTTGTTCTGGAGGTTGCTTTAATGTCTTCGAAACAGCGAGAGAGGCTTTGTCTCGAACAACTCGAGACGCGCGTGGTTCCGGCCACGTGGAATGTCAATGCAAGCGCTACCCGCGTTACCGTCACCCAGCTTACGGCTTTGACTGGGGATGAAGATCAATTGCGAATCACTGACGATGGCACAAGCATTACTTTGGCGGATGAAGGTTTGGGGGGTGACACTGCCACCTTCACCGTCACCCCAAGTGCCAGCGTCACCTACAACCTTTTGGGTCATGAAACCGCTCTGGGTGACGTTCGTCTGAATATTGCCGACATCCGAGGGGGAAATGTCACTATTAACCTTGCCAATGACAGTGACCAAAACTTGATCATCTTCAGTGATTTCTTCGGCGAGATCTCCGGGAATTTGAGCGTCAATACCAATGACGGCAATGATCTGATCCTTTTCGGCGTTGATGATGCCGATGATTTTGCGGATTTAATAGTCGCCGGGGATGTTCGGGTCGACTCGAACCTGGGATCGGACATTCTGACCCTTGGCGAAGGTGCCAGCACGGTGGCTTTGTTTGGAAATCTATACGGATACGAAGTCAATGATTTCCGTATGGGTGCCTTTGATGATTTGGATGAATCCGAGATTTTCGGGAATGTAATTATCGATGCATCTCGGGAAGGACTTGACGGATTTGCCGACCTGGATGGATTAAATGGAATTGGTGGCTACTTCCGCTACAGCGGCGGCAGTCAGAACGATTTGGTAGTCGTAGATACCATCATTGGTTCGTCGGTAACCGTGATGTTGGGCAATAGTGATACCACCTCTGGGGTCACATTTGGGGCCTTCGCGGATATCGGCAGTAATGTCATGATTCGCGCCGGCAATGGCGGAATTAACAATATATTCCTGGATCCAGGGTCAATTTTTGGTGGCAACATCAATATGATCATGGGCAACGCGGAAAATAACGTTGAGGTTGATGGGGCTTTTCTCAGTGGCATCCTATCCTACCGGGGCGGAACCGGTGAAGACAGCCTTTCCATCTTGTCCCTTGGATTTGGTTCCAGCATTTCACGGCTTTACGCCATCATGGGTGCGGGCGATGATGAAGTTGATCTCAGCGGCATCGTCGATCCATCTGAAGCTCCGTCCTTTGCCTACATTGACTTTGGATCTGGTTCGGATACCTTTACGGATTCCCCCGTGTTCTTCCGCAAAAGCATTCGCAATCTTTAAGAACACTTCGCCAGGGATGGCCATTCGGCAACATCTGAAATTTCATTCGTTTCCTCCACAGGAGCCTGGTCTCAATAGATTGAGGCCGGGCTTTTCTTCCGCTCCTATCGCAACAACGCTTCCCGGGCATTCTGTTTCACCCGTTCATTAAACTCGCCTCTTGCTATTCGCTTGAGAACCCTTTCGGCTTCCCAAGAACCAATGTTTTCCATAACGGCAATTGCTCGCAGCTTCTGTAGGCTTCGAGGCGTTATTGGATCCATTCTGGATAATAGCCGGCGAATTCGAAGGATGACCTCTAACGGAAGTTTCTTCTCCAACGCCAGTTGAAAAAGCTCCTCTGACTTAAATAGTGAGATTTCCGCTAGCGACTCCCCTGCTCGCTGGTAAGCGAAACTCACCCTCGGTTCCTCTTCCCAAGAAATTATTATCATTACCTGGGTAGAGCGGCTGCAATTGGTATTGGCTTGGTCTGTTGCCTGCTCTGCCCTAATTTCCCCTTCCACGCTCCGTTTCCACATCACGCTCATCGACCGGAAGTGCGGTTTTCATTTCCTGGAATTTTAGGTCCAATGTTCGCATTTCTTCCTCCGTGTCTTATCAATAGGCCGCAATCATTTCAGAATTCGATTTCAATTTCCAGAAGGGTGCCCATACCAATCCTACTGCGATTACCTTGATGTTCTTTTTGTAGGGCTGGATGCGGACTTCCTCATAGTCCATCCCGATGCGGTTCCATTCCTCCAAGATGGCGGATTGCTTGGCGAACCATTCCGATTCCAAGCGTGCAAGCCGGTCGTTGGTGGGTAACTTTTTGCCCATGCCCAAACTTAATAGGCTGAACAATCCGGACATGAGAGTCCCTTGGGCAGCAATGGGAGAATTTCCTTCGGGAACTTTGCCTCCCAACCGAGCGAACTTGGGCCGATAGCGGCGGCGTTCCTCAGCGATCTCTTCCTCGGCTGCTTTTTGCGAAGCGGCCATGCATCGGGATTGGAAATCCATTACGTCCTCACCGGGATTTCCTACCAAATTCAGTTTTTTATTTTCGAAGATAGTAAGCCGGGCATCCCGGTACAAGTAATCCTCCAATTCCTTTTCAAAATTCTTTAGGTTGCGGCTGGACTCGAAAATACTCGGCAATTCATTCCAAATCGCTTCGGAGTTGGGCAGTCCGGAGTAGGACCCTTTGATTTTCTCACTGGAATGCCAGCCCTCAAAGGGTTCTCCCGATTGAGGAGACTCTGCCATGAGTTGATATTGTTGCGGATGATAAATGTTCAAACGCCGGTCGCTAAAGTGGACCTCGGCGACTCCCAATATTTTTGCCTGATAAACCGGACCATCCGCTTCCGCCGGGCGAGCCGGGCTGCTTAAGGGCAGATAAAATTGGGGAATGTCCTCGGGGATTTCCGGTGGCCCCTGTTGTTCCTGAGCCGGTTCCTTGGGAGTCGGCTTGTGGTCCTTTATGGCTTGCAGGCTGACCTTAAACTCTTCGTCCGCCAAACGGGAGGCGGCTACCTCAATAGAGTTTCCGCAAAACGGGCAATATTTCCATTTTTCCTGCATTTCCTCTTGGCAGTTCGAACAATGGGCAACTGTCTTCTTGACCTCATGGGTGGAAGATTCCGGGTTTGTTGTCGTTCCAACTCCCATGGCCTCCTTAACCGGCTTCATCAAGGTGGCCACCTGATCCCGGGTCATTGGACCGCGCAGAAACGACAGCGCATGCCGGGTTTGAAAGAGGAGAGGTTTGCCGCGGTGGATGTTGTGCAACAAGAAGACCCGTTTTCCTAGCGAAGAGATGACGGTTTCCAGGTATTGGCGATTGCTTAAGCTGCCCTGTTCTGCGGCTACGCCTTCCAAGCCCTCGATCAGACGTTCCTTATCCCGTTCCGTTTGCAGCTTCCCGACAAACCAGGTGCCGGCGTTGCTGAGGGCTTTGTAATCCAAGTCCACCGGATTTTGCGTCGCCAGTAACACGCCCACGCCGAAAGCGCGAGCCTGCTTGAGCATGGTCATAAGCGGCAGCTTCGTAGGCGGATTGCCCGGATGTGGGGGCAAATATCCAAAAACCTCATCGAAGTAGAGCAGTGCCCGCAGCGTAGTCGTTCCCGGCTGTTTCCGGGTCCAGTTAAGGACTTCTTCCAGGAGAAGCGTGACAAAAAACAAGCGCTGGGATTCATCCAAATGAGCAATGTAAAAGATGACCTGGCGCGGTTTTCCCTCAGGTGTAAAAAGCATATTGGTCAGATCCAGAGCTTCGCCATTGATCCAGGTGGAGAAGCTGGGAGCGGCGAGGATGTTGTTCAGGGAAATGGCTAACTTCAGCCGGTCCTTCTCCGGGTAGAAAGTTTCCACATCGAAGGCACCGATTTTGTTGATCGGCGGCAATTGAATCTGGGAGATCAGTTCCGGCAGATCCAAATCAATGCCGCGCATCCAGGAGTGCAAAAACAGTTGGGCGATCAAGATATGTTCCCGAGATTGGACCGGATCCGCAGCCGTTCCGGTCAAACCCAGAAGCGCCGTTGCCGTGGCGTCAATGCGTTGGTTCAGCTGTTCGCGGAGAACATTTCCTTCCGGGGCGGTAAAGGTTTTCAAGATGGACAAGGGTAATCCGGCTTCACTTCCGGGAGTGTAGATCCGCCATTCCGAAGAATCCATCAATAGGCGGATCCGTTCTTTCGATTGGAGAGATCCATCCAAGCCTTTTTGCCACCGTTCGGCAATTTCTTCGGCATATTTTTCCGGAGTCATTTTCTTCTGCCGGGCTTCGCCGGGATTCAGCCACTTTTGGAAATCCTTCGGGCTAAGGTCCGGGAACTGCAGCAACAGGTTGGTCAAATCCCCTTTGGGATCAATGATGATGGAAGGAATGCCATCAATCGCCGCTTCTTCCAGCAAGCTAATACACAATCCCGTTTTTCCGGAGCCGGTCATGCCCACCACAACACCATGCGTCGTCAAATCCTTGGCGTCATACATGATGGGCTGATCGAGTACCTTTTTCTTGGCCAAATTATATTCCCGGCCAAGGTAAAAGCACATGGGCAGTTCAATGTCGTGGATTGGAACTTGGGATTCGTTGGTTGAATGGGGGGAACTTTCCATTTGGCAGTGTTTCCGGAATAGGATTTAAGGAATCTCTGCAGGACATGATATGGCTGTAGGCTTTCAGTGCGAAGGGACCTTCACAAGAGTTTGGAATTAAACGAAGTCGGGGGCTCCCTTCCCAAACAAATAGAAGGGACAAGCCATTGGCTTAATGAGTTGTGTAGTAGGTCGGGTCTCCTGGCCCGACCAAATATAACCCATCGGCTTAATTAGACGGGCCAGGAAACCCGTCCTACCTAGGTTCGGAATTTGGATTTTAGTTCTAAATTTGAACGGGCCGGGAGACCCGTCCTACCTAGGTTCGGAATTTGGATTTTAGTTCTAAATTTGGAAGTGTCAAAAGACGTCAGGAGACGTGCCTACTATGGTTCAGAATTTGGACGGGCCTAAAGACACCTAAAGACCCGTCCTACTTTAGGAAATCAGGAAGCATTTTGAACCAATTCCGATTGGTTTGATTCCACCATCTTCGGGCAATTTTTGGCCAAGGGGCACCGAGAGCACAAAGGATCTTTTTCCTGGCAATAGGCATCCGCAAGATTGCTCAAGATTTCCGTAAAGGTACTTCCTTTGGCTTTGGGTATCTGGTGTTCCATGCTGGAACGAACCTCGGATTCCTTGGAACCATGTTCGACCAATCCAGCCCGCCGCAATACTCGCAGGGTTGGACCATCCAGCGGGATGGCATGGCCGCCCAGGCTGCGTTGGACCACCCAAGCAATGCTGTAGTCATTGGCCGATTGGTAACGCGCTAATTGCTTGGCCGCCAGCTTGAGGCCTTTCTTATGGAGCGACTCCAAGTCGAAAGAAAACGTGGTTTCAAATACTTCTTGAAGAAATCCAATTATACGTTGGGCACGATCATCCCGGCGGGGAAGGTCGCCGAGAGAATCAGCCAATTCCCGCACCGAACTAACACGGATTTCATTCCAGTCGAAAAAGTTCTCCTGGAGGTTGCGGAAAGCCCGGTTGGCATCCGCAGCAGTTGTCCCCTCCCGGCAAATGGCAAAGATGAATTGTTCCAGAACGGGGCGAGGCTCGGCCTTGCCGTTACGCTCAGGTACTTCCATGTCCTTGGGGAGCGTCGAGAGAATCTGGTTCAACAAGCGATGTTTGTTGGATGTGGCGGGCATAATAGCAATGCTCACTCCAAAAAAGGGTCTGAAGATCACCTGGGTAGTTTTGCCCAGGAATGGGTTGGTTATCTC
>CAZPPD010000034.1:0-8683 GCA_964588185.1 uncultured Alcaligenaceae bacterium
TTCCGTACCTACAGTGATCCAGCGCGGCCGGTCGAACAGTGGTTTTGCTTTGGCATACCAGTTGTCGTAGTGCTTTGTCAGCAACTGGAGGATCTTGGGATTCTGATCGGCAACATTGTTGTCCTGATGAGGATCTTGGGCAAGGTTGTAGAGTTTATTCGGCCCAATCAAGCGCCACTTATTCCACATCACTACCCCTGAATTCCACTTCTTGCCCGAAACCCCGTATTGCACAACCAGTTTGCGGTCCGGAAGCTTTTCTTGAGTTCCTCTCAACAATCCAGCCAAACTTGTTCCGTCAAATTGAGGATTTTTTGTCTTCAACCCGCACAACTCAATCAGAGTCGGCAGCAAATCTTGCACCTGTGTCAATTCCGCCACGTCACGCCCATGTTTAAGCTTTCCCGCGGGCCAGCGCACAAAACAAGGCACTCGATGCCCACCTTCGTAGACGCTGGTTTTTTTGTCTCGCATGCCTGCGTTGAAAATTCGCTGAGCTTCCGAACTTTGCGTGCCGTTGTCGGTGAGGTAGATCAGAATCGTGTTGTCTCGAATGTTTCTTTTCTTTAGGAAGGCCTCGAGTTTCCCGAGATTTTCATCGATGCTGGCAATCATGCCATAGAAAGCATGGGGAATAACCTTGCCTTTGTATTTGCCTCGATAAGGTTTGGAATATTTCTCCGCAACCACGTTTGGGACATGAGGGGTATTGGTGGGGAGGTAGAGAAAGAAGGGCTGGTCTTTCTTTAGGCATTTGTCCATCCACTTCATTGCCTGATTGAAGAAAATGTCGGTGCAATAGCCTTTGAACTTTTTGTCAACGCCGTTGTGTTCCAGCACCGGATCGAAATAGTTGTTTTGCCAATAATCCGCAAGTGAGGTGATTCCCCAAGCCCGATGATGAAGGGTTTCTTGAAAGCCACGATCTTGAGGTCGATGGGGATAACTATCACCAAGATGCCACTTGCCAAAGTGCCCGGTGGCGTAGCCGGATGCCAGAAAGAAATCTGCCATGGTGGGAATGTCGGTGCGGACCATTGAGCGACCTTGGCAAACGGCAGTGGCTCCGTTCTTCATCGCGTCTAACCCGGTCAACAACTGACCCCGGGTCGGGGAACACATCGGTGCGACATGGAAGTCCGTAAAGCGAACGCTTTCGGCATAGAGCTTGTCCATATTCGGAGTCTTGATCACTGGGTTTCCGTGGCAGGAAAAGTCACCGTATCCCTGATCATCCGTCATAATCAAGATCACATTAGGAGACTCGTTTCCTGCGGGGGCATCGGATACAAAGATAAAAGGGATTATAAGTAAAGCAATTGGGAATAGGTTGCTCAGTCTCATGACTTCGCTTTCCTTTCATGTCACAAGCTTACGGGGGATGGGAGAAGAATTTTCACGTCTCTAAAGATTGTAACTACGGGATGATCAATCGAGAAAAACTTTCCGGAAAAGTTTCTAACTCCACAGGATCACAATGATTTGAAGTTTCATTCCTTTGCAATTCCTAAACGCTTTTGCATCTCCTCCAAAGGAATTCCCTTAGTTTCCGGAACAAATAACCTCACCCATAACAATTGCAGAACCATCATCCCACAGAAAAATCCAAAGATAGTTGCAGGCGGTAAAGCTTCGGCCATCTTTGGGAAGACAAGAGTTAGCAACGCCGCGAATAACCAATGCGTTGAGCTGCCTAATGCCTGACCGGCAGCCCGGTTGCGGTTGGGAAATATTTCGCTGATAAACACCCAGATTACCGCTCCTTGGCCGACAGCGTGAGCCCCGATAAAAGCAAAGATACAAATCGGGACAATCTGATAATTATCAAAGTTAAATGCCCAAGCACAAATGCCCAGCGAGACAATATAACCTATGGAACCAATGTAAAGGAGTGTCCGTCGCCCGATCCGGTCAATCAGCCACAAACCAACATAAGTAAAGATGAGATTGGTTACCCCAATGCCAACTGATTGAAGAAGGGCCGCATTCTTTTCTAGTCCTGTCCACTCAAAAATTCGCGGGGCGAAGTAAAGTATCGCATTGATCCCGGAGAGTTGGTTGAAGAAGGCGATGAAAAAGGTCAGCAGGATTGGCACCTTGAGTTGCGGGGTAAAAAACTTTGGGGCGGTTTCCCGAGACCCGGCACTTGCCTCGACAGAATCCGCTAACGCGGTGATCTCTTTATCGGAAAAGGAAGGATTAATTTGGCGGAATATCTCGATACCCGCATCCCGCTTGCCACCATAAACGATTAGCCACCGCGGACTTTCGGGAATAATGAAGCACAGGAGGGTATACAATAATGCGGGGAATGCCTCCACTCCCAGCATCCACCGCCAGGCGATATCCTCGTGTAAAGAATATCCGATCAAATAATTGGACACGAAAGCGATCAAAATTCCGAACACGATATTGAATTGAAACATCCCCGCTAGGCGTCCTCGCAGGGCAGGGGGGGAGATTTCGGAAATATAGAGCGGCGATGCCACGGTCGCTATCCCGACGCCTACACCGCCGAGGAAGCGAGCAATCATGAATAGGTATTTCTCCGGAGCTATTGCGGAGCCAACCGCGGAAACAAAATACAATACACCAATCCAAAGCAATGTCTTTCGGCGGCCAAACTGCTCGGTCGGCCAACCACCAATAAGTGCCCCCAGGACCGTACCCCATAATGCGGCACTCATACAAAAGCCATGGATTGTGCTACTAAGATTCCACAACGATTGAATTTTTTGCTCAGCACCGGAAATAACAATGGTGTCAAAGCCAAACAAAAAGCCCGCGAGCGACGCGGTAGTAGACCACAACAAAAGTCGGTTTTTCATAGTCACTTGGGAGGTAGCAGGTGCAAAACGTGCCTAGGTTTATTCGCCAAAAGGAGCCTTCCATGTAAGCACGATAAATTGTCTTTTCAATGATTGCAATCAAATGCTTTTAAAATTACCTGGAGGCAAAAACATCTCTCGATTTTTTGGATATTAAACCTTGGTCTTCGATATGTTGGACGTTATTTACCATCAAAGGAGGAGTGCGATAATTCTTTGTGGTTTAATTCCGCCGATCTCCAGCAGACGAATAGACTCGAGCAGACCATCAGCAAAGCCGCAAAAATCGGATGTAGATAACCTAGACATGCTACTGATATTCCGACCAAATTAAACGATGCGGCCCATATTAAATTTCCTCGGATTACCCTAACTGCACGCCTACTCACAGAAATCGCCCAAGGAATTAACCTTAAGTCTGAATTGTAAAGCGTAGCAGGTGCCGCAGCTATCGCAAGGTCCGTTCCGCTTGCCAATGCAATTGATACCGGTGCCACCGATAATACCGGAGCGTCATTAATACCATCGCCAACAAATAAGCAGATGTTTCCTTCTTTCTGGCGATGTTGGAGGAGTGTAACTTTATCTGTCGGGGACAGGTTGGTGTGGAATTCGGATATGCCTAATGATTTGGTACGTTCTCCAATATCACCGGTAAAAACTGAAACGGAAATATCCATCTGCGAGAGCTGTAACAAACTCTGGTTGACATTTTCCCGGAGCTTTTCTTTCAAAACACAAATCGCTTCAAGATTTCCATCAATTTCCAGGTAGACTTGTCTTCCATTGGAGTCTCGAAGATTGTCCAGTAGATTCTGAACAAGATTATCATATTTAGGGAACCAATCCGGTTGGCCAACTCGAAAAGTATGTTTACTACCGCCTATATCCAGAAAATATCCCTGCAATCAGCACCCGGGTACAAACTGAACGTGGACATCGAAAATTTTTTCTTTCCTGCTTACTTCGACATTGCTTAATGCTTTAGCAATAGGATGACTACTTCGCGCTTCAATCTCCGCCAACCAGCTTAGTAGTCGTTGTCGTGGTATCCCACCAGGTCTCGTTACAACGTCGACTAGGTAGAGGTTCTCGGAAGTGAGAGTCCCGGTTTTGTCGAAAATTGCCTGATTCACCGAAGCTAATCTTTCGATAACATTGGCGTGCCGAACAACTAGACCTCGCTGAGCGAATTGTCCCAGGGTTGTCCAGATAGCAATCGGAGTTGCCAATCCCAACGCACAAGGGCAGGCGATAAGGAGCACCGACATGGCTCGAAATAAACCCACTTGCCACCCTGATAGGTAGGTCCAACCGGTAAAAGTCAAAATTGAAATGGACAGAATGATTGGGAGAAATAGTTGTGTCAGGCGATCAACTATGCTCTGAATGGAGGAGGGTTGTTTGCGGGCATTGTCTATTATCGTTAAGAGATCATCAATTTTGCGATTGGACCCATTGGCCGTGGATCGATTTCTTAAAGTCGCATCTTCAATGGAATATCCTGCCAGCACTCGGTCACCCGGTCGAACCACTCGGGCGAAAGGCTCTCCGGTCATAGGTGTGTCACAGACAAATGCAGTTCCTTGCACGACCTCTCCGTCTATAGGAATCCATTCCCCCGGATTCACCTCAACCAAGTCACCGGCGACAATCTCATCGATACTAACTTGTGCAGCATGACCTCTGTCATCTATTTTTCGTGCCGACCGCAAACGGTTAATCCAAGTCTCCGCAGCTTGAATGGCAGAAGCTTTGTTTCTTCCTTTCACTAAGATGTTAACTGTGTAGATGACCAGTAGGACCGACACGACCTCAAAATATACTGCCCCTTCTCCGCTGATCATTGATTGCAGTGAGGCAATCATGGCTCCAAACATGGTCGTCAAGAATAACGCCTGCACGGTAATTCGTTTTTGCTTTAAATCGGCTATAGCCGACAAAACTAACGGGGGACCGAGCAATCCCATTACAACTAAGGTTAAGCTCAAAGTAATGATGTGGATTGTCAGGCGCGAGGTCGTTGAGGTGTTGCTTAAGTTAACCGCCAAGCTGAGAACCATGGCTTGGCCGGCAAGGAAGATGCTAATTGCCAGTTTCAACCAGATAGGTAAATTCTTATTTTCCGCAACCGGAGGTTTTGTATTGCTCCGATTACCGCAGGATAGTGATTGAATAGTCGTGGTCATTCATCTGATTTGGATTTGGATTTTTGGTTTTCAGGTTTCTTCGCATTTTCAGTGCTTTTCATTTCTGCTTGGAGAGGAGGCACACCTTCAAGTTCCTCGGCAGACCATGGTGCGGACCTTGATTTTGTTGTCTTTCGCAAGAAGCTAACTTCTTCAGGTTTGATTTCCGCCGCTTGATTTCCCCACGAGGTGCGAATGTGGGTGAGGACTAAGGCAATTTTCTTGTCATTCAATCGGGACCCAAATTCCGGCATATTGCCGTTATAGGTTTCGCCTTGAACTTCGATGGGTCCCTGCAATCCTTGAAGTAAAATTCGAATGGGTATTCCGGGATCGCCAGTCACCCATTTGGAATTGACCAACGGAGGAAACTGTCCGGGAGCACCTACACCTGTCTGTTTGTGACACGCCACGCAATTCATTGTGTAAAGAGTCTGAGCTTCAACTTTAGGATCGATTTCTTTTTCTTCTGCTAACTGTGCACCACCTCGGTAGTTCTCATCGTAAATGTCGCCGCGAAAATCACCGCTATACCGAGCCAAGTAAAACCCGCCCCAAAAAATAATTATTCCGTAGAAAATGGCGATCCAAGGTGGAATCGGTTCGTAGCCATCTCTAGGTTCTCGATGCTCCCTCATAATCGGAGCGTGCAAATGATGGATGTCCTGAGTTTCCCTGGTGTCTTGGCTTTTATCCATTACTGCTTTGCCTCCTCCAATGGGTAAGTCCTATCAAGCCTCAATAGGTATTCCACCAATGCCTTGGCTTCTGTTTTTGGTACAACCTCATATCCTTCAGGCGGTGCGTAATCCGGAGGTAGATCCAAGGCATCCACGGATTTCTGGCCCGCTATTTTCCGGGTCTCATAAAGGAAGGAGAACGAAGGCATAATGGAACCGGGGGAGGTGATTTGAGGATTGTAGAGGTGTTTATGGTGCCAGATTCTACCTCCTTCGCCCCGCTGGCGATATCCAATGTTAGCCAGGTCGGGACCTGTTCGCATCGTTCCCAGCATCACCGGATTATCAAACAAGTAATCCCGGGCTACGGTTCGACGTGTACCCCATCCTCGATCAATGTCGGCTCCGAATCCTTTAGGACGGATTTGTTGACTGTGACAATACATGCAGCCATTCTTGGCATATACCTTCTGCCCAACTTCTGCTAATCCTTCTAGTGGCTGGGGGTAACTACCTCCCTGATCTGGACGTGACTCCGGTTGCAAAAAACCTAATTGCAGGTAAGGGGTGTAGACCAGGGCCAGCCAGGAACTGCAAAAAGTCAGAAAGACACCTAAAAAAATCAATGGACCAAATCTCATGGAGGTTCCTCTTATTCTCCTGCTTGATCATCACTATCATCGGGAGAGTTAATCGACTCCCGATATTCCTGAAGATCACCTAAAAGCGTTGGATCTTGCCTCTCCTCTCCTTTTCTGAGGAGGTTCAAAAAGAATAAACCAGCAAATGCCAAGTGTCCGATCGTCATTAAAATTCCCGCGATGGACCTCATTTGGAGATAAGGTAAGGTGTAGTTGACTATGTCCATAAAAGGAACATCTTTGTCATTTAGCATTAACCCTTGGAACCAACCACCCCAGGTCAAAGCGATCCAATAGATCGCCATGCCAACTGCACTACCCCAAAAGTGGACTCGTATGAGGTTTGCCGAGGCCCATTCCCATCTGGTCAGGCGAGGCATAATGTAGTAAATGCTGCCAAACATGGTCATCGTAAAAAACGCATATACCCCTAAGTGAGCGTGAGCTACAGTGTAGTGCGTGAAGTGAGTCACTTCATTGATTTCGCGTAATGACTGCAACGACCCCTGTACACTCACGGCGGTGTAACTCATCGCCCCAAAGACAATAAAACGCAAGGTCGGGCTGTATTTCAGTACTTTAAAATGGCCTACCATGGTCATGTGATGATTGAGAGCAACTGTTCCGACCGGGATGAACATCATGACGCTGGCAACAATGGAGTAGGTAATGATCCAGGCAGGAACCGGGCCGCCTATCAAGTGGTGGATGCCGGCGGAGTTGTAGAAAAAGGCCAAAGCCCAAAAACCAATAATGCTGAGATAGTAGCTGTGAATAGGACGACCCAGTACCTTAGGAATCAAGTAGTAGGCAGAGGCCAAGCCAATGGGAGTTAACCACAGGCCCAGAAAGTTATGGGCAAACCACCAGTTCACTGTTGCTTGCAGAACCCCTGTGACCGGAGTCATTAGGATCAACAAATTTGCAGCAATGTAAAGCCAAGGAAACCAAAAAGCAGCCCCGAACAGGTACCACTGGGACACATAGACATGTCCTTCCTGTCGGTCTGCAAAAGTTACTAAACCCGAAAGGGCAATAATGGCAAAAGCTAGAGTCAACATAGGTGCTACATAAGGTGGAAACTCGAGCCATTCAACCGAGGTGCTCTGGCCGCCTAGGATACCAATCGTTCCCCAGGTTACACCAATATTCCAAAGCACTGCTGCGGCCACCAACAATCGAGGAAATCGAAGTTTTGCTTTGGACAATCTGGCGAACAGCCACAAGGTAACCCCGATGCCTGCTTGGGAAGCCCAACCGATAATCATGGTGTTAAGATGAGCCGGACGAACCCGGCCAAAGGTCAACCACTCCGACTGCCATAAGAAGCCGGTCCAATGCATTTTTACCGAGGCAATCAGGGCAAGGACCGTTCCAACAACTAGCCAGACAACGGAGCAAGTAAAAAATACAAGCACCGGAATGCGAGCCGACTCGTCGATCTCCAGTCGAAGTTGACTGAAGGTTTTCGGGGTAACTTCTGTCTGTTTTTTAGAGGGGTGTTCAACATTAGCCATTACTAAATACCAGCTTATAGGTTTTCTTTCTTATTGTTCTCTGATGGAAAGCGGTCGGTAATTTCACCAATAGGTTCATCGGGATCAAAAATGCTCGTTGCTCCTTGCTGAAAGTTTTCAAACTGACCTGAACGAATAGCCCAAACAAAGACAGCTAATACCGATGCTCCCAACAAACCAATCGTGCCAAAGATAATTATGTAAGCCACCGTCATTCGTTATTTTCCTTTGAATTCTTTGGTTTCTTTGATTTAAGAGGATCTGATTTCTTTTTCTCCGCCTTTGGATACTGGTCCGGGTTCTTCACTATCAATTCCATCGCCTTTTTAATGGGAATGTGAACAATACCTTTGCTTTTATTGAACCAGCCATAGTTGTTGAGGCGGCGGTCTGTAGTTTGTTTGATCTCACTGTAGGTTGGTTTCTTCGTTGCTTCCTCTTCCAACTTGTCACCAACCAGATTTTTTCCCAACAGAAACATGACGCCAATAAGGACTAAAATCGAAAGGAGGCTAAGAAGCACTCCAATGATGGTCATGATTGATCGCAGTTTTAACCGGAAATTTTTATTCCACATTGTAAACTCATGCGTGGGCTGCTACAGAATCCTGTAACTTAGGATCTTTCAACGGAACCAATGAATGTTTGCCTGCAGCATAAACAAAAAACCATGTTGGAATACACAAAAACAAAAGTAAATGAGTTCCATCAAGCCAGTTGAAGGTAAATCCAGTCGGATATTTGGTTGGGACGACTTGCCAAAACAGGTCTACCCAGTGAAACAACAACAGCCAAATCGACATAGCGAAAAGAGCAACAGGTGATCGC
>CAZPPD010000034.1:8693-15366 GCA_964588185.1 uncultured Alcaligenaceae bacterium
GCAAAAGACCAAAAGGAACAACAAAATGTCCAAGCAATAGTAGAAGGCTTACGATACTCCAACTGCCGTTGACCCTGGTTATATACCACTCGGTTTCCTCGGGGATATTGGCATACCAAATCAGGAAGTATTGGGAGAAGGCAATGTAGCCCCAGAAAAATGTGAAACCAAACAACATCTTGCCAAGGTCATCCAGGACATCTTCCGTTAGGTAATTGCGAAGGTATCCCCGCCAATAAAGTGCTATAACTACTGCCGTTCCAGCCGCTAAGGAAGCCAATATCGAACCGGACCAAAAGTAGACGCCGAGGAGGTTGGAGTACCAATGGTAGTCCAAGGACATGATCCAGTCGAAGGAGGCAAAGGTGGTGGTTAGTGCCAGCAAGAGAAGCCCCGCTCCACTCCACTGGGTCAATCTTCTAGTAATAGTCGGATCACCTGATTCATCTTGAAGGAGCGATTGCCTTCGAACAATCCAAGCGAGACCCGCCCAGATAATCAAGTAGATTAGAGAGCGGACAACAAAGAAGGGAATATTCAAGTAGGGGATTTTCTCGGTGAGTAGTTCGCCGGCATCGGTGGTATCCGACCAGGAATACAAATAAGGAATGCCAAAGAGAATTGGTAATGCCAGTACTGAGATTGGTAGCAGCAGGAAACCAAGGTGTTCAAAACTTCGGCGGATGTTTGTTGACCAGCTAGCTTTGGTAAGAAAGTGGATCATCACCCAAAACAAAGCACCTGTGCCGATAGAAATCACGAAAAGTACACCAACCAGATAGGAGGTAAAAAATCTTTCCGGCCTAAAGATGCAGCCTAGGAGTGATAGGATAGCCAGTATTCCACACACCACCCCAAGAATCAGGTGAAACCTACCAAGATCTTTTAATTCAGGTGTTGATGCATTGGGTTCGCTCACCAGATGGTTACTCCTTTTCTTGCAAATCAGATCGGAAAGGTTCCGGGACCTCATCTAAAGATGCATTTTGGCTTTTTTGCAATGCACGAACATAAAGAACAATTGGCCAGCGATCCTTAGGCTTTATGGAGAAACCATAGCCCTTCATTAAACCCTTTCCATTCACGATGGTGTGGTAGATTTGACCATCCGGCATGGTCTGGATGCGGTCGTCAATCAAACTGGCAATTTCCGCAAACCCATATTCTTTCATGATGCCGTTCCCGTCTCCTACCCCACCATGGCAAACCCGGCAATATACCTCATACTGCTTTTTTCCTTGGCGGAGTAAAGGCATGTTTACTTTTTCGAGGGGTGCATTTTTAACCCAAGAGCCGTCTTCCTCCTTCCCTTGGTAAAACTTGCTGTCCGCCTGAAGAAAATCGGGATTTTGTTTAGGTGCTCCGGAGTCGGAAAAATAGTCGCTGCCACCAAAGGCAACTGTGCCTTTGACCGGGGTACGTTGTGCTTGACCGTCGGCAAAGAAATTGCTGTCACCTTGGGGTCGGTATCTCGGCTGAAAATCCATGTCGGAAAACACAATGATTGGTCTCCGAGAATTAATCATTCCCCGAACACCAAAAACTGCGACAATAGCTACTACCAAACCAGCAAAAACCAGCAATATTTTTTTCATTTATTTCTCCTCAACAACAGTAGGCATGTGCCCGCCAACTTCCGTTAGGAGATCCTTTGTTTTTTCGGGATCAAAGAGCGGATCATTTCCGCCTACCAGTAGGAAGAATCCATCATTAGTAACTCGTGAGAAATTATCGTTTTCAAATAGTGGATGATAAAACTTGGGTAGTCGATTCAAGATGAACATGCCGACAACCGTAGCCACGGCAGCAAACAGGATGGTGACTTCAAAGATAATGGGAATTAAGGGTTGGATAGCACCATAAGGTTTTCCGCCGGTAATAATAGGGTATACCATAACATTCAAATACCACATACCACCTAAGGCCACGCACAGTCCGATGATTCCTGCAAGGAAGGCTATTGGAGAGAGCTTGGAATCTCCGAGCCCCAGTTTCTTCTCAAGCCCGTGTATTGGAAAAGGCGAGAATGCATCCACTTCTTTATAGCCCTCCCCGCGAACCCTGACTACTGCCTCACTTAGGTCCTCAGGAGTTTTGAACTCAGCCAGGAGGCCAAAAGTGTTCGGTGGGGTTTCTTTAGTTTGTTGTTTCAGGTTTTCTCCGTTGTTTATGGGATTTGATTCCTTCGCCTCGGCTTGAGAAGGTAAGATTGATTTTACTTCAAACATCGCAATCATCGGTAAGAAGCGGAGGAAAAGGAAAAAGAGGGTAAAAAACAGGCCAAAGCTGCCGATCAACTGAAGGATGTCGACCCAGGTAGGAATGAAATAGCCCCAGCTTGAAGGTAAGAAATCACGATGAAGGCTGGTGACAATGATCACAAATCGCTCAAACCACATACCGATGTTGATGCCGATGGAGATGGCAAATAACACCCATGGATTAACTCGCATTTTGGGGAACCACAGAACCTGAGGCAAAAGGACATTGCAGGTAACCATGATCCAGTAGGCCCAGGCATAAGGACCAAAAGCACGATTCAGGAAAGCGTATTGTTCGTATTCATTCCCACTGTACCAGGCAGTGAAGAACTCGACGGTATAAGCGTAGCCAACCATCAATCCGGTAACTAGGAGGATTAGGCTCATGGCGTTTAGGTGACGGCTGTTGACTATGTTTTCGAGTCGGAAAAGCTGCCGGCACGGAACCATTAAGGTGATAACCATGGCGAATCCGGAAAAAATTGCACCGGCGACAAAGTAGGGCGGAAACAGAGTCGCGTGCCAACCGGGAATAACTGACGTCGCGAAATCAAAACTGACGATGGTGTGGACGCTGAGGACCAGAGGTGTGGATAGACCCGCAAGCAACAAAATTGCCATTTCGTAGTTATGCCAATGGCGAGCAGAACCTCTCCAGCCCATTGCCAACAATCCGTAAATTGTTTGTCTTACTTTTGTTTTTGCTCGGTCTCGAAGAGTTGCCAAATCCGGAATCATGCCCACATACCAGAAGAGCAGCGACACCAGAAAGTAGGTGGAGACAGCAAAAACATCCCAAAGCAGCGGACTGCGGAAGTTTTGCCAAATGGCATTCGAATTGGGGATAGGTGCGAGAAACCAAATCATCCAAACTCGCCCGACGTGAATCGCCGGGAATATGCCGGCGCACATGACGGCAAAAATTGTCATGGCTTCAGCAAAGCGGTTGATGCTGGTACGCCACTTTTGCCGAAACAAAAGCAGGATTGCAGAAATTAAAGTACCGGCGTGACCGATACCAACCCAGAAGACGAAGTTGGTGATATCAAATGCCCAGCCAACAGGCTGGTTAAGCCCCCAGACTCCAACTCCAGTAGAGATCAAATAAACTGCTGCAAAGATACCAAGCAATAAAACTAAAAAGCTAGTGGAGAACGCGAAATTCCACCATCGAGGCATCGGGTTTTCCACGATGCCTGCGACTTGGTCCGTTACGTTGGCGTAGTCGGGATTTCCAAGAATTAATTGCTTTTCCTGAGGTGTAGGCGCCTCGGAATTAACTGTTTTGGTTGCTACAGCTGTCTCAGTCATCGGCACCTCCCATCCGGTTGGTTCTCAAGGCGGCAACTAACGCCGGATTTTGATTACGAACGCGAGAGAGGTAGCTGGTTCGCGGTTTGGTATTTAATTCTCCCAGTAAATCATAGTTCCGTTGGCGTTGCTCATCTTTAATGCGGCTGACTTTACTCTGGGGATCGCTCAAGTCTCCAAAGACAATTGCTTTGGCCGGACATGCCTGGGCACAAGCAGATGTGACTGCTCCATCAGGTAGGTCATAGTCAGGCTGACCCGGGGACTGAAGGCGAGCACCTGCCTTGGCCCGTTCGATGCGTTGTACACAATAGGTGCATTTTTCCATTACACCCCGCATACGAACGGTAACGTCAGGATTCTTTTGCATCTTTAAGGTTTCAGGCATCCCGTGGTCAGCTAAAGGACCAAGTCGCAGTTGATTCAAAGGAGTTTGGCTGTAATCAAACCAATTGAATCTGCGAACTTTGTAGGGGCAGTTGTTGGAACAGTAACGAGTACCTATGCAGCGATTGTAGACTTGGAGGTTTAGTCCCTCGGGGCTGTGAACTGCAGCATTTACCGGGCAAACGGTTTCACAAGGTGCGTTTTCGCAGTGAACACAAGCAACCGGTTGATAAACCATCTGCGGGTCTTCGGGCTCACCCTTAAAGTAGCGATCCACACGAATCCAGTGCATTGCCCGTCCGCGCGAAACCTCATCTTTGCCTACAATCGGAACGTTATTCTCACTTTGACAGGCAACCACGCAGGCGTTGCAGCCAACACATTGGTTCAGATCGATTGCCATGCCCCATTGATGGCGGCCATCAAGTTCCGGAGCCTCGGCGATGTTGGGATGGTGCTCCCCATTGTGGCTGTTGTGTCGATCACCCGAATGGTGATCATCATGGGAAAGGAGGGAGGAGATAGGTTCTTCCCGAATCAAATCTCTCCCTTCCATGCTCCAATGGTTTTGGGTAGAAGCAAGGGTTTGAGTTCTCCCCGTTTTTTGAATGGAAATGCCTAACTCGCAGAAAGGAGAAGTTGACTTACGAATAGTGTAGGCATTGGAACCGACAGCATTGCCAATTCTGCCTGCTCGAGTCCTTCCGTAACCAAGGGAAACAGCTATGGACCAATCCGACTGGCCAGGAAGGATAAAGACAGGTATCTCCAAAGAGCGATTAGAGGTTATGCGAATAACATCTCCGGAGTTCAAATGGAAATGCTGAGCCGTTTGCGGGCTAATGAGCGCTGCATTGTCCCAGGTTAGCTTGGTGATTGGGTCGGGGACTTCTTGCAACCAGCCGTTGTTGCTAAATCGACCATCGTAGACCGAAGCATCAGCGTGAAAGGTAAGCTCCAGGTTTTCCGAATCTACAGAAGTGACCTGGTAGTCATTTAATGCCGATATTAATCTGGTGGAAACATTTTCCGTTAGCTGCAATTGGAGAGCTTGATTCCGACTACCTTCGAGGTAACCATCATGAAGGAATCGATTGAAGGCTTGGGAAGGATTTGGTCTGCGGGAATTGAAAGCCCTTCTTACAATTTCAAACGGTTCGGTAAACTCGTAGTTACTAATTTGTGCCAAGAGCTGTAATCCGGACCTGCCGCCAAAGAGAGGAGCGATCATCGGTTGCACCGGTGAATAGGTGCCATCCACCGTTTCTGCATCTCCCCAACTCTCCAAAAAATGAGACTCCGGTAGATGCCAAGTGCAACCTTCCGAGGTTTCGTCTTCATACGACCCTAGTCGAATTTTAGTAGGGACATTCCGGATCTTCTCTGAAAAGGAAACGTCAAATGGGGCGTTGTAACTCGGATTACCGCCCAGAATCAACAAGGTCCGAACTTCGTTAGCTTCCGCTGCTTCGACTAAGTTTTGGAGGGAAGAGGGGGTTGTTTCCGGAACGTCGTACCAAGAAATAGTCGCCCCTCGATTTCCTAAGGTCTCATTCATTAGGTTAACCAACAAATGAACGAGAGGAGGCTGATTAATACCTGCCGTGATGATTGACCTTCCTTGATTACGCGTTAGATCTCGGGCGATTTCAGTTACCCAGGCATCCGGAATATTTAAGCTTGCCTTGTCGGTTAAAAGTCTTTGCAGGTTGTTTTCGTTGTCGCCGAGCATTCCAGGTATGCCTAAGGCGAGGGCTAATTGGAATGCGAACTCACCTATCTTTTTTGCAGGTAGCTGGAGTCGATGATCGGCAAAACCACCGGTAGCGGACATTGTACTTTCAACAGCGTAAAGTCGATTGATTGTTTCCGTGTCTGAGGTAACCCGTCTCTTCTCCATAAATCCGCGGATCTTCGGGGCGGCTTCAAGGTCGACTCCTAAAAAGTTATCGTCCAAGGATAAAACTACATCGGCTCTGCTGTAATCCGGAAAGGATCTGCATCTTTGTCCAAAGGTAAGTTCTGCGCCAAAAAGTTCATTCTCTCGACTGATAGGTTGGTACGAGTGCCAGATCGCTTCGGGGAGTGCATTCCGGAGGTGGTCCTGGAGGAGACGTATAGATGGAGAGGTAAATCCGTCGCTCAGGATATGAAAACCTCTGCCACTATTGTTCCTTAGCTCGGCAAAATGAGATGCTGCAAAGTCATCAAAGGCTTGCCAAGAAGAAGAGCGGCCATTGTGCTTTACTTGCTTGGACCGGTCTGGATCGTAGAGATCCAAAATGGCGGCTTGAGCGAATAGGTCGGTTTTCCCTTGAGAAAAAGAATGTTTGGGATTGCCTTCAATTTTGGTTGGCCGACCTTCATGAGTTTCCACCAAGATGGGAAAGGATGAGCCGGTCCGAGGGATTGTTGTAGCATAGAAGGTTGGCAATCCCGGTGTTACATTTTCCGGGCTTTCAACGTAAGGTAGGTTGGGAATCTCAGGACGCCGGCATCCTTGTAATCCTGCCAAGGCGAAGGAAGCTGCCATGATTTTGAGAAAATTCCTACGACTCATGCCGCCGGAGTTGTACTTATCTAACTGGCTAGGAAATTCATTCTCCAGAAATCTTTGGAACTCAGGGGAGTTTGTCAGTTGGTCAAGGCTTCGCCAATAGGACTCTCCGGTGTCTCCGGACAACGGCAATGAGATTCGGGCGTTGTTCTTCGTT
>CAZPPD010000035.1:0-15319 GCA_964588185.1 uncultured Alcaligenaceae bacterium
CTGCACGCGCCGTTGGCAGTTTCGGCAGATGAAAACTTGTTGGAAGCGATCGCCGATTTTGGTGCCCGCGATGTGGAGACACTGCCGGTTATCAAGAAGGATGGGCTTAATAAACCCCTCGTTGGGGTTCTGCAACGTGCGGATGTAATGAAACGTTACCGGGAGGAACTGTTGGAGCGGACTTTGACCTGACCGCGATTTTTCCTGGGAGAAATTGTCCGCAAGCTTCAGGCAACATCTAATCTGGGGTCAGTGGCGGATTGGGAAGGATCTTTTTTGTGGATGCGTGGTTTGATGATGTTTTTGGCCAATCCAAGCCAGGATAATATTCGGACCGTATTGTATGTGACATCGAATTCAAACCAGCGGTGTCCATGGGCTGCCGAGCGCGGGTCGGCGTGATGGTTGTTGTGCCATCCTTCTCCGTTACTAACCAACCCGATCAGGATATTATTTTTGCTGCACTCGTTGGTTTCATAATTCCGGTAACCCCAAAGATGAGTCACGGAATTTACCGACCAGGTTATATGCCAAACCAACACCGTTCGCAGAAACACTCCCCAAACCAACAAGCTTAGACCCATTTGAATCCCTGCCACAAGTCCTCCGGTACTCAACCAGCCGATGAGAAAACCGGCCGTGTAGAAGAAAAGCCACTGGCCAAGGTTGATCCAAATCCACATCGATCTGCGTTCTAAATTCAAATAGAAACGGTCTTGCAGGAGGTCCTTGGCGTAATGCTCGATTAGCGAGAGGCGGCTGAGTTCGGGATTTTTTGTGAGCAGCCAACCCATATGGCCCCAAAAAAAACTGGCGACCGGACTGTGCGGATCTTCTTTTTCATCCGAATGCTGATGATGCATGCGGTGAACTGCCACCCAGCGAGCCGGAGTATCCTGTAGACAACAAACCCCCAGAATAGACAACCCATGTTCCAGCCAACGGGGACAGGTAAATCCGCGGTGGGTTAACAAGCGATGGTAGCAAAGGTTGATTCCTAAGGTGCCAAAAACATAGAAACCAAACAGACAAACCACTAAGCCGGTCCAACTGAACAGCCAGGGGACAAAAACCAACAGAGCTAAGAGATGATAAGAGAACAAACCCAGGGCATAAACCCAGTCTACTTTTCCTATTTTTACATTATCTGAGAGAATAAGTTGGTTGGAGGTTATAGGTTTGGTTTGAGTGTTGTCCACAGGAATGGTCATCCATGTTTCCTTCTAAAAAGAAATTGAGAAAATGACTTAGAGGAAGATACTAAACAGGGAGGTTCAATTAATCAAGGGATGGATAATTCTATAAAAACAACGAATAAGCTGGTAGAACATTTGAATCAGGAAAAAATCGCAAACAGGATTAAAGATAACACCGTGCCGATTCCAACCATGGTAAGGACAAACCAGAGGGCCCATTCTGATTCTTCAGTCTTTAAATCCGCCAATCGATTCGCCACCAAACCTTGGGGGTTGAATTGCAGGTCTTCAATGGGAGCCGATTCATCTTCCGGTTTCTCTTGCTTCTCTTCTTTCTCCGGTTCAGAAAGGTACGAAAGATCCGGAGACGGTCCTTGTGGTTTTGAACCTTCCGTGTTGGCAGGTGAAACCGGTATCGCTTTCACTCCTTCTTCCTTGGGAACTGGCTCCGATGGGGGAGCAACGGCAGAGGGTTGGGCAACTGCAGCCGGTTTGGCCAAGGGAGGAGAAGGCGATTCCGAATGCATTGGAATGGCTTTGACCGCCGGTTCCTCCTGAATGGATTCCAGAGCGGCAACCAGAGATTTTGGTGTCTGATAGCGTTCCTCACGCTTTTTGGCCATCATCTGGTTGAGAATACATTGCACTTTGGCCGGTACATCTTGGCGGAAGGATTCGATCGGTTCCGGGGATTCCAATTGATGGCGAAGCATCTTTTCAATTGCACTGCCTTCAGGGAATGGCGGTTTGCCTGTTAATAAAAAGTAAAATGTGCAACCCAAACTATAGATGTCTCCGCGGATGTCCGCGTCCCGGCTGCTGATGGCTTGTTCGGGCGACATGTAATCTGCCGTCCCGATAATCGTTCCCAATTGGGTTAGAGCAGGTTTTGCTTTATCAGTTGCCGGTTCTTCGATCAATCGGGCTAAACCCAGGTCCAGGATTTTTAGTAGCCCCCATTTCCTTTCCGGGTCTAAAGCCGAAGAGGAGGAAGGTTCACTTTTGGATTCATCTCCGGGAATATTTGTGATCATCAGGTTTCCGGGAGTAATGTCCCGGTGGACCATGCCATTGCGGTGAATATGATCCAGCCCCATGGCCGCTTGGAGAATGTAGTCGCAGGCTTTGTCCACATCCAGCGGCCCTTCTTTTCTCACCAATTGCTTTAGATTTATGCCGTCGAGCAATTCCAGGGCGAGATAGTAGGTGTCGTCGACATGGTCCACTTCAAAGGAGCGGATGATATTCTGATGCGTTAACCGGGCCGCCGACTCCGCTTCTTTTAAAAACCGGCCGATAGCATTGGGATTGGTCAAACATTCCTGACGGATAACTTTCAGGGCAAGGATGCGCGGGACCCGCACATGGCGGGCTTTGAAGACCTGGCCCATGCCGCCTTCGCCCAACCTTTGCAAGAGAAGATACGGACCAATAATCAAGCCCTTCCCATTGCCGGACAGGAGCTGATTGGCTTGATAAGGGGTAATGATATCCCGTTTCAACAGTTCCTTGCCGAGATCCCGGGCATCGGGAAACTGATTCTGGAGTTGCAGAATCTCTTTTTGGACGGATTCTTCAGCCGGCCAAAGGTGAATTTCACGGAGCTGGTCAATCAAGGCTTGGCTATTCATCAATCCGGAAATTGGTGAAGGGATAATTGAGCCGGCTTGATGCTCAGGACGGACCGTAAGCATTCAAACTCCTTGTGAGCTATTGTATTGTCTCCCGACACAATCGTCGTCGCAAGATTAATAAGGGCAAATGCAAATGAGGAAATTGAACCTTGGAGTAAGGCCGCCAGAATAGGTATCCTCCTCTCCTGTATTAACAACGAGCAAAAGGGCCATTTGGATTTGTTCTTTTTGGAAATGGAGTTCTTATCTCACCTCCTACCAACCTCGCTAAAGGGTTTTCAAAAAGTTACAATTAAGGTTGAAAACGAGAGGTACAGGGTACGTATCAAGCAAAATATCGATTTGAATACACGCAAAGTGTATCATCACACCGTTACCTAACGGAAAATTTACGGTATCAATAAGAGACATGGACCGTTAACAATCGGGTTTTTTTGGAAAATGGGCCATTATAAAGAGTATGTCGGGCAATTAGGATAGCCTAATGGAATGAGCCCCCTCCATTCCTTCTGTCTGTGTACTATACTTTGGTAAACATTTTCTCCAATGAATGAAGGTTTATGCGCTGGTCGATCATTCGGTTAATCTGGTTACGAGAACTTCGCGATCAGCTTCGTGACAGGCGAACGCTCTTCACCATCGTGGCCCTGCCTTTGTTAATGTACCCGTTGCTTACCGTAGCGGTGATTTCCTTTGCCGGTCAGTTGCTCAACCAGAAAGGCTTTGTGGGAGTCGTGGCCCCTACTCCCGGCAGTACCACTTTCCCGGAGCGAAATCCTCCCGGAACCGGCCTTACCCCTGCCCCGGTGGCGGCGCTGTTGAGTGCAACGGGAAGCGGCAGTTGTTTTGGGGTGGACCAGCTAACCGGGGCGGCTGCCTTTCATGAAGCCAGCCACATTCACCATGACTTTTTTGTTTTCCTGGAAGAAGGGGAGATTGTTCCTTTTTACCGGTGGTCCTTGGAAAAGCCCTCCTCCCTTTTGCCGGGGAAATTGGAGGTGGAGTTCCAGTTTCTAAAACCATCCGAATGGAAAGAGGCGCTCCGGAACAAACAAGTCGATGTGGTATTGATGGCCCCGCCCAATTTCATGGATTTGGTTTCCCGGGGTGAGCAACCCATATTGCACCTGAAGACCAGGAAGAATGATGACAATTCCCTTCGCACCGCGGAACAACTGCGGGTTTTGCTGCACCAATGGCAGGAGCACCTGAAAGAGGTTCGCTTTCGCCAGGAAGGAAAGCCACATCATTTTGACATGCCGTTTGCTCTAAAAGACCATCTCAGCGGAAAAGAAGAAGACATTATTGCTGCGGAAAATCTGCTCAATATGTTGGTGCGGACTTTTCCATTTTTGCTGGTAATGTGGTCTTTGGTTGGGGCTCTGCACCCGGCGGTGGATTTATGTGCCGGGGAAAAAGAGCGGGGCACTATGGAGACCCTGTTGATCAGTCCGGCTGGTCGGGAAGAAATTGTACTGGGCAAGTTCTTGACCATTTGGGTGTTCAGTGCCGGGACTTCCATAATGCACCTGGCGAGTATGGGGATTTCCACCTGGTTTCTGCGGACCAAACTTCCCGATGGAGTGGTGACAGTACCGGCGTTGCTGTGGTGTGTCCTGTTGGTGTTGCCGCTATCGGCGTTTTTTAGTGCTATCTCGATTGCCATCGGAGCTTACGCCCGCAGCACCAAGGAAGGCCAATACTATTTGATGCCGATGTTCTGGGTTTCTTTGCCGCTGGTGATGCTGACCATGGTCCCCGGAGTGGAACTGAATCAGTTTTACAGCATGCTTCCCGTGACCGGGGTGGCCTTACTCATGCAACGCTTGATGATGGCGAATTCCCTGCAGCATGTTCCGTGGCTATATTTCCTTCCGGTATTTTCCACGGTGATTTTGTATAGCTGGATTGCCTTGCGCTGGGCGGTGGTGCAATTTCAGAGCGAAGAAGTTCTCTTCCGAACCTCGGAACGGTTCAACATTGGAGCTTGGGTGCGGCATCTGTTCCGAGACAAAGAAGCCACGCCAACACCGGTGCTGGCAATCATGTGCTTTGCCATCCTCTGTGTGCTGCGCTGGCTGTCTTTGGGTCTAGGTGAGGAATTATCCCTTTCCGTTCGCACTTGTATCGTCTTGGCGGCATTTGTGGCCGCGCCGCCTTTGTTGATGGCGTTAATCCTTACCAAGCGGCCTCGGCGAAGCTTAAATCTCTATCTTTCGCCGTTGCCTTTTGTTGTGATTGCTTTGCTGCTAATTCCCATGGCGGAATTAGGCCACTACATCATGAATTCCTTTCCCTCCATTATGGACAAGCTCCAAGACCGGCGGTCCTTAGCAGCAGCCGGGTATTTGGAGTTGGGTTCGGAATCATTCCAGACTTATTGGCTGCATTATTTTGTGATTTTGGGCTTTCTGCCGGCACTGTGCAAGGAGTTGGCGTTTCGAGGATTTATCCTGAACGGCTTGCGGCGGAAAATGCCCCTCTGGCCGGCCATATTTCTTAGCAGCTTCTTGTTCGCGGTCTTTCATATGAATGTATTTGCTCTGATCCCGGCTTTCCTTCTTGGAGTGGCTGCGGGAGTATTGGCGGTTCGCAGCGGCAGTCTGATTCCGGGGATAATCCTGCACACCGGCTGCAATATTCTCATCTTGGGCGAACCGATGGTCAAGCAGGTGGATATTTCGCCGGGGACCACGGTTTATCTATTTTTGATTCCCATCACTCTCCTTTGTGCCGGTCTGGCATTTTGGATCATGCTGCGGATGTCACCAAGAGCCTCGGAAATCAGATCTGAAACGGACGTGTGAAGTTTACTATGCCTTTTCAACCATTTTTTGGTTGGCCTTGTGTTAACTTTCCGGCTGGGACCGAGCCTGTTTGCTCAGACTGGGCAGAAGCACGTGAGGAGATGGAGACAAGAAAATACTACTCTAAAGTTTCCCATGACCTATCATTCCATTCCAATATATCTGGCAATGTGATCCCGCTAAATGACCCATTCGGAAGCGGGGGCAGACAGGAGCCGAAGATTCTTTATTTGCGGTGATGGAGAAAAGCTGGTTCTTTGGTAGGTATGCCTATCCTGAGTTGGCTTGACGAGCTTTGCGCAGAAGTTCCTCTACCGAGGACCACAGTTTTTGGCAACGGGTCCGAAGTCGTGGCGGGTAGTCCCGGTAATTCTTGGGATTTCGAATGGCCGCCAGTGCCTCATCCGCTTTCCATTCATACATCGCATTGAGAACGGCTAAACTCCCCGCTTTTCCCGAACGCTGCAACTGGGTCCGCCATGAAGTCAGGTCGGCTTCCAGCCAGATCAGGGCTTGTTTGAGCAGTTTATTCTTCTCGTTTGGACTGATGGGTTGTGGATCTTGAGTTGCCGGCATTGTCGCCAGGCAGGCATAGCAAGCCGCATTGTAACGGTGCCAACTTCCTCTGCGATCTTCCTTTAGAAATGGGAAATTCTTGAATGCTTGTTGGCTTAAAGTGTAGGCACTCTTAAACCAAGATTTCCGGTAGCAGATTTGAGAGAGAGCCATATATTCCGGAGCGGTTGGCGGTCTATATTCGCCGGATACAGCGGCGGGAAGTTTTTGCTCCAAAATCTGAAAAACTCGGCATTGTCTTGCCAGATTAATGATGTGCGGATCACTTCCCTTTGAATTGTTTAGGTAGATATTAAATTGATTTTCTGCTTGTAAGTAGTTGGCGTTTTCAAAGTAAGCGATTCCCAGGCAACGATGGGCATGCCGGTAGTCGGGATCTAAAGCAATCGCATGCTTTAAGTCTGCTATCCCTTTTGTGAATTGCCGGTTTTTCACCAGACAAACTCCGCGATTGCAATAGAGGATGGGATTGGTGGGTTGTTTGTTAACGGCCTGACCGAAATAGTACAAGGCATCTTCAAACTCCCACATGCCCGAGAGCGCACAACCTAAATTGTTCATGATTGTGGTATTGTCGGGATCGAGGGCCAAGGCAGTCCGGAGGTAAGCTACAGCACGAGCCGGTTGACTTGGAGCTGAGGTGCCAAAAAAGGATCCCAGGGTAACGTTTAGCCACAGGGAATCCGGCGACCGTTTTTGCCGGATCAATATCACATCAATGGCATCTTGCTGAGCCCCATTCCTAAATAGAACTTCCCCCACTAGGACGCAAAATCCTTCGGGAGGAGCCGGGTTTAATGCCATCAAATTCCGGATATCGTTTTGCGTGCCATTATTCTTTTGGACCCATTGGCAGAAGGCGAGATAATCTTGATCCCGGAGAAATTCGAGGACGGGATGCAACCGTTTATCTTTCTCGCTGTGAAGCAACACAGTTAAAACCTGGCGACGCTTTGCCTCCTCTGACTCCATGGTAAATGAAGCCAAGGTGCGGTATAACAGGTTGCGGAGAGGATGCCGGTGTATTCGTTCGCCAAGATCCACCGGCGAGTCAGTTAGAACGTTCAGGCCTAATTCATGGAAAGTAACGATGATTTTCTTGAAGATCTTGGATTGTTTTTCTCTTGGCGTCCCCAACGAGGTGTAATTCATCAGTAATTTTTCCAGTTGATTTTGGATTCTCTGTAATTTGCGTTGCTCGGCTTGCTTTTTGCGGTCTTTTTCTAAAGCAGCTTGGGCACGCTTTTGCCCTTTTTGTATGCGGAGGCGAAAAAAGTCCACCTGTTGTTTTTGGGCGGTCAGAGTGGGATGGTTTTCTAAAAGCACTTCAGCTTCTTTGACACACGAGAGTGCTTTTTCCCAACCGGAAAAATCAGTGGTCTGTCCTTTTGCTTGGTCTTCGAACCGGTCGGCTTGTTGCATCAATAACTGAATGCGAACAACGGTGTCATTGCGTAGCCGTTCGGCCACTTGGACCTGCCTGCCATAAGCGACAGCTCCGGAAATAAAAAGCACAGTGACAAGAAAGAGAAATCCGGTGAGCACCTTGTTGCGTTTTGCCCAGCGGCAAAATTGTTGCAAAGGACCAATGGGGCGAGCGGAAATTGGTCGGCCTTGTTGAAAGCAATTTAAATCTTGGGCGAGAGCTAAGGCAGACGAGTAGCGTTGTTGGGGAGATTGTTGTAAGCATTTAAGACAAATCGTCTCTAAGTCCCGAGGAACCTCCGGCTGAAGGCGGCGCGGGGAAAGAGGTTCGCGTTCCAGTTTTAGGCGGACAATGTCAATCGCGTTCGGTGCGATAAACGGCGGACGGCCGGTTAACAGCGTGTAGAGAATCGCGCCCAAAGAATAAATATCGATAGTAGGCTGGTTCGCGCCTTTGGTTTCGGTGGCCTGTTCGGGAGCCATGTAAGAAGGCGTACCAATAATTTCTCCGGTTTTTGTGTAGCCTTGATCCCGGCCCAATAATTTGGCAACTCCGAAGTCTGCAATCTTTGGGAGGTAGGATAATAAGTCTTTGTGGTTGCCATCCTCCGATTTAAGAGTCGAGTCCTCCCCATCTGAGTGTTGAGGATTGACTTTGGGCTGCAGGAGAATGTTGGACGGTTTTAAGTCTCGGTGGAGGACATTATTTTCGTGAGCTGCGTGCACAGCCAAGGCTAATGTTTCTACAAATGCTGCGGCAACTTTGGGAGTTTGCGGTTTTCCGTTCAAGAACTCATGCAGATTCCCGCCTTCCACATATTCCCCGGAGAAATAAGGGACCCCTTCACTGTCCCCAATTTCGTAGATTTGGATAATATTGGGATGTTTTAAGCACGCTACCACCTCCGCTTCCGCCAAAAACCGAGCCCTGCTTTCCGGACAGTCAAGGTGCTCAGACCGATTCATTTTCAGGGCAACCCATCTGTTTAAACCGGTTTGTTTGGCTTTGTAAACAATCCCCATTCCGCCCCGGCCGATTTCCTCGGTAATCTGATATCCGGGAAGGAAAGGTAGTTCAGGGTTTGGTTTGCGCAGCGAATCATGATTCGTGTTTGAGTTTGAGGGGATAGGGGTATTCTTTCTTCCCTTCTGGTAGAGGTTGATTGTCTTGGACCTTTCGGAAACCGCGCAACCCGAACACTCTGGGTCTTTGCAAATAAGACATTGAGAAGATTGTGGAGAAGAGGAAGATGGAATTTTACTGGGGGTAGGGGAATGGTGGCTCACGCTTACCCTCGAAATATACGGGATGAAAGGTTTCCAGGATTAAGGCTCATACAAACATAGAACATGTTTCGTCAAATCGCCAAGAATCAAGGCCACCATTCCCTCGCTGTCCCGGCCTGGGTTCACCATTCATTTCCATTCTTTGTCATTTCGCCAACGGGTAGGAATAACTTTTGTCGGTTCAGCGATGCGAGAGATGCATCCCGGCATTCCAGCTTGTTGGGGCAGTCGGACCGTCAAGCTTGTCTGAGAGCTGGAACGATTTTCGTCCTTGCAGCATGCCAGGCGGGGGCCACTCCGGCAACAATCCCTGCGGCAACGGCTACCAGCATCCCCATCATCGCCAGATTCCACGACGGGGTGAAAGCAATGGTAACCGCCTCGGCACCGATGGATAGTCTGCTGATTTTGAGGATGAGCAAGGCGGCTCCCACGCCAATCGCTCCACCGGCCACACTAAGCAGTAAGCTTTCCGTCATCACCAGCCCGAACACTCTCGGCCCGGAGAACCCAATCGTTTGCAAGACAGCGTATTCCTTAATACGATCCTGCACCGACATAACCGTAGTGGTCGCCACAAGGGCCAGCACTAATCCCACGCAGGCGTAGCCCAGGTAATGCGCCATCCCAATCAATTGGGTCAGATCTCCGAGCGCTTTGGCCTGGAAGACACCTTTAGGGTTGGTGTCGGTCTCAACCGGTCCGCTTCGCAGCAGATCGTCGATTTCCGCGCACTTGCCATCCGCATCGATCCCTTCGTTGAGGAGGACCTCGATTTGGGTCACGGTGCCTACCAGATCTATTCCTTTTCCCCGCTGCAAAAACTCTAAGTGGGTGTAGATATAGTTTTCTTCAGCGGGATTGTCACTTCGGTAAACACCTGCAACATTCACACTTAAATTGCCAATGGAAAACTTTTCCCCAACTTTGATACCCCGTCGAGATGCAACGGCTTGACCAACAACCGCTGCATCCTGATGCTGTTCAAACTCGGCCCAATTTCCCGACACCAGTTCAAAATCACGGACCTTGCGGAGTATTTGGGGAGGGACGCCGTAAAAAACCACGACATCGAGACTGGCCCGGCAATTATTGGTAAAGACCTGAATGGGAAGCACCTCGCGGACACCTTCCAACCCCGCTATCTGTTGGTCATAGTCTTGGGGCAGATGGCTTGTCGCCGGGCAAAACTTGTTGGCCTGAAAGACGATTAGCGAGCCTTTAGCTTCTTGCCGGCGTTTTAGATCGTTCATGCCCTCCTGCACTGCCCCAACAAAGCAAAAAACAAACAGAGCCACCGCAGATCCACTCACGGTGAGCAGTGTGCGGGAACGGTGTCGCCAAAGGGTTTTCAATGTGTAGGGCAGCAATTTGAACATGACCTTCGCTCCTTATCCTGCTGTATCCCGGGCTTCGGAAATGATTACAGGCTCCGCACCGGAACCGCCTGTTTGAACCAATTTTCCATGGTTCAGGCGGAATTGTTTGCCGGCAATCCCGGCTGCTTCGGCATCGTGTGTGACCATCAGAAAGGTAACATCGAGTTGCTCGTTCAAGCGTTTCAGCGAGTCGAGGATTTGCTCGGAGGTGTCCGGGTCGAGGTCCCCGGTCGGCTCGTCGGCCGCAACAACTTTCGGATGAGCGACAATGGCTCTGGCAATGCCCACCCGTTGTTCTTGTCCGCCTGACATTTGGCGAGGAAAGTGATTCGCCCGGTCAAGCAGATCAACAGCCTTCAAGGCAATTTCGATTCGCTTGCGGCGTTCGCTGCGGGACATGGGCAGGAGCAACAAAGGCAGTTCAATGTTCTCGTAAGCCGTGAGAACCGGAACGAGATTATGGGTCTGAAAAATGTAACCCATATTGGCGGCTCGCCAATTAGCCAGTCCGGTTCCGGACAGCCGGGCAATATCTGTCCCGTCGATAACAATCGATCCGGTGTCGGGTTTGTCGATGCCGGCGATTAAATTGAGCAGGGTAGACTTTCCTGTTCCGCTTGCTCCCATCAGCGAGATGAACTCACCTTGTTCGATCTTGAGCGACACACTGTCGAGCGGAGTAATTGTCTCGCCGCCTTTGCGATACTTTTTTGTGACGTTCTGGATTTCTATGAGGGCCATTACTTTCTCTCCCCCCTTGGGAGATTTCCAAACGAGAAATCTTCCCCTGCAATAAGGATACGGTCGCCGTCATTCAAGCCATCGGTTCCTGCCGAGATGACCCGGCTGGAAACGTTCAATCCTTGGGTGATTTCCACCAAACCGTTCGCCCCGGTCGCACCGACCTGAACCTTCGTTTTACGGGCAACGCCGGCTGACTGGTCTGCAACCCAGACATAGGGACCACCTTCTCCCTTGGCTAGAAGTTGTTTGGGCAGGTAAAGTTTTAACTCTTGCGAAGGATCCGATGTTTGCTCTGGTTCTTTTGGTGCCAGGAATGTGACATCAACCAGCATCTCCGGTTTGAACACACTTGGCGGGTCGGGGATTTCAACCTTCACTTCCAAAGTATTCTTCTGTATGTCGGCTTCCGAACTGATGAAGAGAACCTTGCCGAACCGGGGGGAAGACAGAGCCGGGTTGTCGATTTCTACCGGCTGCCCGAGGCGAATTTTGGGAATGTCTTCAAAGCGCACATCGACACGGATCTGAAGCAGGTCTGGGCGATACATGGTTACGACGGTGCTGCCATCGTGACCATGCATTTGGGCCATCCCGCCACCAACTTTCGCACCGGGATGAGTTACGAGACGAAAAATGCGGCCAGCTACCGGCGCGCGAATCGTCATGCGGTCCAGCCGTAATTTTGCTTCGGCAAGGGCTACTTCAGCTTGGTCCAGACGAGCTTGTGCCGCTTCAACAAGAGCCTTGGCGCTTTCTTTTGCTTGGATTTCGTCAGCCAAAAGTTTGAGTTGGGCCTTGAGCGCATCCCGGCGGTGACTAAGGGCGGCTTGCTCTCTCTCGAGCGAATCATTCCGATGACGCAGTTCTTCCACGAGTGCCTTTGCCGAGTCCAGCTTACTTTTGGCAAAGTCAATCTGGATCCCGGAGACCACTCCTTTTGCCTTAATTTTACCTTGGTAGTCCTTATAGGCTGCTACCTCGCCGGCTAAGGCACGCTGAAGTTCAAAGGGGAGATTTTTAAGCTGAGTTTCTACCTTGGCCAACAATGCCTCCGCCTCTCCTAATGGGGCTTCCAGGTGGACCGGGTTCCGCCATTTTGTCTCCGCAGCCTGGGAAACCGCTTTTGCTTTCTCCAACTCTGCTCTTTGAAGTTTCCGATCCGCCAAAGCTCGTTGGAATGCCAACTGCGCATCGTCTTTGACAAGTACGGCAATTGGTTCACCTGCTTCGACCGGCTGATCTTCCACGACTAACAAACTCTCGATGACTCCCGGCGCGAGTGCGGCGACTCGCACCGGAGTCGGCCGAGGTTCCACCCAACCGGCGGCCTTAAACAACGGCGTCCCTTCCCGGCGCACTGCGGCGGTTGTGGAGATGACCGGTACAACAGTGACAGGTTTAGGGGGAAATACTATATCTCTTGCTGCCCATCCCACCAGCGACAAAAAGCCGAAGAGTAACACCAGCGGCAAAACATACCGGGTTAACAGTTGCCGCTGGGATCTTCTTCTTAGTGGACTCGTGTCGCCTCGTTCGACGGTTAGTCCCCGGAGATCAACATCGTGACTCATGGTTTACTTCACTTCTTTTTGACAAAGATTTTATTCGCGAGAACGGTTAGGTTTCCGGAATCATCCCGTTTGGCTTTTCCTTGAACAACCACAGTGGACAGTTCTTTGACCTGGAACAAGTCACGAGCATCTGCCCTCACGATTGAGCCGTTTTCATCGACGAATTTGACAAACGCTGTGGCAGTTTGAAGTTTATCAAGCTCACAACAGTAGTCCCACGGAATGGGGCACTCGTCACCCGGAATGTCGCTACATGCCTTGAGGGAATTATCGACGATGGTGAAGGCGGCCCGGTCTTTGATCCAGGGATTCTCACTCCCGCCGATGCGCCCAACTATTACGACATCATCACCGTCCTTGGCCTCTTGGAGTACATGGATGACTTCTTGACTCTTCTCAGGCTCAGTTGTAATGATGTATGTTGTTCCATCCACTTTTTCTTTGTTCTTGCCGGCTGAGGGCGTTGATTGTTGGCTGCAGCCGAACACACCTATCAAAGCAGCACCCAGGAACAAGCTAATCATCGGTTTCATTATTAACTCCTTGTTTAGTTTAGTCCGCCGCACCGAGCAGCAGACTGTACATCAAACGGTTTTCAACCCAACCACTATGGGTATACGCAATGCTCGAATGGCCGGGGGAACGGCACCAAAGAATCCGAGTAATAATCCGACCCCGCAGCCGATCAACACGGCCATGCTGTCGATGCGGAGGGCAAAGGCTCCCATAGTGAACCGAACTGCGAGGCCGTTAACAAACACTAATGCGACGAAGGTGGCCAGAAGGCTGGCCGCTGCTGCTAACAACACGCCTTCCTGGATCAGGCTCACCACAATGGCTCGCCGGACAAACCCAATGGTCCGGAGGGTAGAAAGTTCAGGTATCCGTCCGACCACAGAGCCATACATGGTATTCAGCCCGGAAAACACTCCGGCTCCCGCCACCAACAACACCACCAACCAAGCTAACCAACGCA
Organism: uncultured Alcaligenaceae bacterium; assembly: GCA_964588185.1. Lineage (GTDB taxonomy): Bacteria > Planctomycetota > Planctomycetia > Gemmatales > Gemmataceae > CAZPPD01. The sequence continues at coordinate 13,596 of CAZPPD010000035.1, forward strand.
CCGGCTGGTAATCTTTTTGCAGCGAGGCATAATAGTCGGTCTCCCGCATGGCTTGGAGTTCCAGATCGAGCCGTTCTTTGCAAAATAATTCCAGGTCGGCAAAATCCGCCTCTGGAGTCAAGGTTACCGCAACCATACTAAGATCCTGCCTCTTCATCGCTTGTTGCAGATCATCCAAACGACACCAGATTTCCGATTCGAAAGCCGATCCACCTGCTGAGAAAACTCCACTTATTTGCCAAGTTCGCCCTTCCATTGTCAGGTTTCGTCCAGGGGTAAGTTGGTTGCCTTCCACTCCAAGTTTGGCAGCGACCAACCGCCCGACCATTATATCGCCGGGCTTGGGCAAGTTGCCTTCTTCGATCTCTACTTGCCGGCGAACGAGTAACACCGGGCGAGTCACCCCCCGGACCAAACCCATCGACGGGTCATGGTTTTCGACTTTCACCTGGGTTCCAAGAAACAACTCCGGCGAGACATATTTTTGCCCAAACCGTTCCTGAATGCCGGTAACGCTGGCCGGAACCAAGTCGCTGGTTCGCATTGGAATGGAGGAATATTCGACGTTCTCGCCCATGCCGAGAGAAAAAAGGATTGCGGTTTGCGGATCGCCACTGACGGCGAGGGATCGTTCCAAACCACGGATAAAACCGACGACGACAAAAACTAAGGCAATCACTGTTGTAAGGCATGCAAATGTCAACGACGTTCGCAACGGACGCCGGAACAAATTTCGGATGGCATATTCCCAGGGCAATAATCGGAAAAACATAGCATCACCTGAAAAACAGTTGGGGGTCTCACTGGATTTTGGGATTCTTTAGGTATTTGGGTGCCAGGCCCGCCCCTACTTTTCTGAATCTTCCGCGTTTTAACTTGAAAGCAAAGACTTTGATCTAGGCGAGCATCCTTCAAACCAACAGGTGGATTACAAACCCAAATTTCAGGGGGACACCCATAAAGTTCGGGAGGAACACTAAAGACCGAATGGCATCATCAGCGTTACCTGAACGGATCGTAATCGCTTACGCCTGTATCACAGTAAAAAAGATTGGTACAAAATGCGCAGGCTGGAACTTGGAGACCATCTGGCCTTGCAGAAGGTTGCTACTGAGGTTTGTGGGAAGAATTGGATTTGAATATGACTGGAGGCAACGGTGTGCAGAGTTTCATCCGCTTGGGATGTCACCGATTCATTTTCCTCGAGAATGGCACCGCCGCAAATGCCTTGGCAACTACATTGAGAGGGATCGTTTGGTTTTGAAGGGCAGTGGTGTGGATTCTTATTTTCTGGTTGTGATTTGGAAGAAGTATCCTGAGGAGAACATTGTTCGCACGACTGTTCCGTCGGACAACAATCGTGGTGTTCGCAGCAAAAATCTTGGTCAACGGTATGGGTATCACAACATGAGGTCGTGGCAGACGAACACACAGAAGAAGCGCAAACTCCTCTCTTACACGAATAGGGGCAAAAAAGGATGGCTATGATTAGTATGAGATTAAGTGTGTTGCGAGCCATGTCTAAACACCTGATCCACCTTTTAGGGTAATCCAAAAGTTAATTTTACCTACCTCACAACGCTGTGCAAGGGGGCTTCCGAACCAATGCCCTTCTTTAAACTATCACTCAAAAGTTGCCCTTCCATGAGCGCCACGGCTGCCCAAAGCTCTTCCAAAGAAACAAGATAAGCCAAGTTTGTGTTGACAAAAGTCTCCTGAGCTGT
>CAZPPD010000036.1:0-15219 GCA_964588185.1 uncultured Alcaligenaceae bacterium
TTGGCGTAGTATTCCTAGGGACCTTAGTCTTCTTTCTTGTCTTTTTCAGATTTCTTGTCCTTGTCGTCTTTCTTGTCCTCCTCTTTTTCCCGAGGATTTCCGATTACTAATGTCTCTGCCCTCTTATCCTTTTCCTTAAAGGCAACTTTCACCGACAAATTCGCTTTGGCCAACCCATACTTTTCCTGGAGATCTTTCTTGGAGGCCTTGTCCGTCACAAATTCGACCACCTCCAACCGACTGAGGTCATCGGCTAGTTCCTTGGCTTTTTCATCGTCTACATCGGTTTTCACTGGAGCTGAAAGTTCCCAATCGGAATTATTAAGGCCCAGGGTAAAGGACTCTTTCTGATGGGCTACTTGGATTTCTTTGAGATCTGAAGGGGAAAAATCAAAGAGTTGACGTTTGCGGAAGGAAATTGCCGGTTTCTGGATACTCTCCAACAAGCTAACATCCACCGGATCAATGCGCGACCATTTCGCTAATTGCAGATACACTTTCTTCTTGTCGGCATCTTTCTTACCTAGTCGGAATACCAACTCCTTTTTGACCTTGGTTTTTTCCTCACCCCCTTTATCTTCCTCCAGGAACAGTTTTACTACTGCCGGAGAATCCAAACCGTATTCCTTTAGATTTGCGTTGTCAATGATCTCTTCGGTTTCAACTTGAGCGTTGGATAATTCCGACAATAAACTCCGAACATCGGAACCCTCGGCGGGTTTCTTGAAGGGATGTTCCAGGAACCAATTTTCTTTCTTCCGGGTGATGACAATGCGAGCTTTGTCTCGTTGAATCTCCAGCTTTTGCACGTCATCGGTATCAAAGCGCGCAACCTGAGGGTCTCGCAATTCGGCAGACTTAACCAGGATCTTCTCCAGAATTTTTCCCCGGACGTCAAAAATCTGGTCGTTGTCTTTTAGCCGGGCATAGTAATAAGGAATCTCAACATCCTTGAATTGGGGTGGGGGCTGCGGAGCTCCGGGGAAACGGGGCGGCGGCGAGGGTATTGGTTCTTTCTTGGTCTCCATCCGCGACACATCGCCAACCATCAACGAAATTTTTTTGCCATCCGTTTGGGTAACCGATATTTGCTTGGCCGAGTCCCCAAGACCGAAATGACTTAGGTCTTTGTCACCCTGGTCGTAAAACTTCTCGGCCCAAATATCCGGGAATGCGGTTAACAAGGTGTCCACCTTGTCGGGGTCCAAACGGTCAACAACCGGTTTTGCTAGTTGCCATTTTCCATCGGCTCTGGCCAAGGTAAATTTTTTGTCTTCGGCTTTTAGTTGAATGGACTTGGCTAGCAATTTTTCCTCGGTGAGATCCGACTCTTCGTCCTTTTTTGCTCGCTCATACTGGAAGAGCCGCCGCTGCATGTAATATTCTGCCGGACGGGCCAGTTGGGCTATCAAGTTGGGAGCCAGCCGGAGAATCTCCTCGTTGTCATTGAGCCGCAGGTAAGTTGGTCGTGAAAACTGATTGTCATTGTCCTCCGCTTCGCCAAACAGGAGGGTATGCTCGTTGTCATTGATCTTTATGAGGACTTTCAATCCATCTTTGTCCAAGCCGTATTTTTCCAGGCCATCTTCCTCGACCATTATGGGAGAAAATCGACTATCCAGTCTGGTTATTATTTCCACGAGAGAAGCAACGGCATAATCCCGGACCGGCCAGTTCCCTTGCAAGGACCACTTGCCATCCTCACCACGGGTCAACTTGACAGGGTTTTCTCCCTTAACCTCAATAAAGGTGAGGTCGTCTTTATTCAGGGACTCTTCGAGAAATACAATCGTATCACTGGTGGGTGGTGTGGGTTGTAACAGAACGACACCAAGCCAAACGATGGCCCCAATTGCAACCAGAACTGCCAGAGTCACGGTTGTCCTGTAGTTCATTGAGGTGATCTCCTCTGTGGTCCTTTTCAGATATTTTGCTTACCAAATGCCCCGATACATCAGCACCAATATTCCCAAAATGAGTGCCAACCCCGGCAAACCCAACAGTGTTCCCCACCGCCACAGGACAAATTGCGGTTCCGACAATTCCACCCGGGCATATTCTTGGGGATTTTCCGATGGGGTTGCCAACAGATCTTCGCGTCCGAGAAGCCAGTTGCAAGAATCAAAGAACAGCTTTTCTTGCATCGGGTTCAAGGTTTCGCCTTGGAAAGCGGTCCCATGGCCAATTACAACTAAGCGGACAGATTTCTTACCCGTTTCATTGCCTTCCTTACCTAAGAACCAAGTAAAAGGCAGGTCGACCTCTGCTGCCACAGCAATTGGGAAGGGGCCTTGGCGTTCTTCTTCCAGAGTTCCTTTGTTCGGGTCACCCACTTTTGGCGGATCAAATTGAGGGACGCTTTCCAGAGTTGGAAATGGATCCGATTCATTCCAAGTTGCCGGATCGCTAACCATCAGCACTGCATCTTCTCGAGGGGGTTCGGTCTTGGATGGTTGGTAATAAACCGGGCGAGGGTGACGCAGGCTTAATGGAGGTTGATCTTTCCCAAATGCCCGGCTGGCAACCAGGAGACTTTTGCGGATCGGATGCGCTTCTCTTGTCCCTGATTTTTTATCTTGCAGGAATCCAATTCCGGGTAAAGTGGCTCCCGGTTTCCAGTCAAATTTCACACCCGGGATTTTAACATCTTTCGGTGCGATCAAGACTCCCGGTTCCAAGCGAGCGAAAGATTCCGTCTCTACCTCAAACATCACTGTTTGGTTCGGGAGGGGAATGCCAAGTTTTTCCAACATGGATTCGAGCTTATTGGATCCATAGCGAGAAGATTGAGCCATCATCTGATTGGGGATATTTGATGGTCCCAAGCAAAACAAAACAGGCTTTCCAGCCTTCATGAATTCCTTGATAGCCTCAACTTGCTCGCCTCCCAAGTAGTGAACAAAATTAGGAAGGACCTCATCCTCGGATAGATTCCGTAAGGTAAACCGGGGAATAACCAACAGGTCCACCTCATTTAGCAGCCGCTTGAACTTTGCTTTAACGTCGGTGATGCGGCTGAGTTCCTCAACATCTTCTATTTCCAACTCATCCAGCTTTTCTTTGGCCTCGTTATAACGAAGGCGATTTTCTTTGAGCTGATATTCATTTTGGTTGAGGACGGCAGCAATTCGGTCGAGGAAAAATTCCTGAGCATCCCTAGTAAAGGGGACAGTGTTGGGTTTCTTCTCTTCTTTTTCAAGCTCCGATTTGAGAACAGGAAACATGACGCCGCCTTCTTTTACCAAGACCGCTTCTTTGTTGAGTTGATCCAGATCCTTGCCAAACAACTCTTTTTTCTGCCGCAGATCCTCGACCAATTCTTCTTTGTTCTCAATCTTGTCCTTCAAGATGGCCACTTGCTTTTCGTAAAAAGCGTAATCGTTTTCACTATGAGTGCGGACGGAGGGTTCCGGGGGAATTTTCTCCCAGTCTTTAAGGATAATGTCCAAAAACTCGAAGTTATGCTCCTTAAAGGCTTTTTCCAATCCCGGCAACCCGTGAAACTCGGAACCTTTGGCACCCAGCAACTCATGCACTACTGCGATTGCCACTTTTGGGCGAGGTTCTTGAATGTTAAGGATTTTACGAGCAAAAGGACCTTCTCCCTGGTAATTCAAGACCAGATTCCCCCGCTCCAATGAGGCTTTTCGGTCCAACTGGTAGATATCATGGAAAGCCAAGCGTTGGATGTGTGGGTCTCCCTCCTCACCTTTGGCGTAGAAAAAGATGCTGCTTTCTTGAGTGTTTTCAATGGCTTTCGCCAGCTTGGGTTTATCTTGTTTGACCATCTTCAGCTTTTCTTGGAATTTTTCTTCCTGAATATCCAGATGAAGAACGCGAAAGCGGGGACCCCCGGCGGGACTAAACTCTTGGAATTGATCCACCAAGTCTTTGACTTTGTCCACAATCTTTCGTTCGGCTGCCGAGTCGTAATGATCGGTATTCTCGGACCTGCCGAAGGAAGTGTGCCGCTGCAATACTACGATGGTAGTCTCGCCGCGAAGCCGTTGTAAATCCTCGACAATTTCCGGGGCAATGGTGAAGAGTTGATTTCGCGTCCAGTCAATGCGTTCATAATGGAGAAAGGAGAAAATGTTGATTCCAATTAACAGAACCAGGGCCAGTAGAACCTGCAGGAATACGTTGGAAGCAAAAGCCCCGCGGCTGGCCCCACCCACTGCCAGAAGGTAGCGATATTCGGAGTATAATGCCAGAATTACCAGCCCACCGCCCACGATCATTCCGCCAATGGAAAGCATGCGGGCTGTCATATCTTCCGAATCCACTGGTTGGGCGGACAGAACCACCAGACCAATGGCAAACACTAATAACCCCAGTAATCCAAGCGATCGGATTAGGAAGTTCGGTCCTGTTTTAATCGTTTTTCTTTTATCTAAAGCCATCGCCGGCTCTCCAGGCTGCGAATAGTCAAGAACAAGAAGAATAAGGCAACGGAAACATATAGCACCAGTTGCCGGGTATCCACAATTCCCCGCGTAAAGTTGCGTTCAAAATGCAATGGGACTGTGAGGAAAAATAAGACACGATAAGGCAGGCTTCCCGTATCCATTTCCGGTCGCCAAAAGCCAACTACGATGAAGATCAAGCCCAAGGACAGCGAAATCAACGCCGCCACCATTTGACTCTTCACCAGGCTGCTGACAAACAAACCCATGGCCAGGAACATGGCTCCTGCCAGAATCAATCCCAAATACGAGGAAACAACCGGCCAGGGATCAATGCCTGCGGTCCAGGTGGAAAAATTAAAATCCAAAAGGATTGGCAAATAAACCAGAGTTGGAATCCACAGCAGTATATAGAACAAGAAGCAGGCCGTAAATTTAGCGACAACGATTTGCCAATCCAGCAATGGAGCCGTCAGCAGCATTTCCAAAGTACCGGTGCCGCGCTCCTCGGCAAACAAACGCATTGTCAACAGGGGGGGAATAAACAGAAACACCAACCAAAACCAAGGATCCGTGAGCATCCTTTGCATGGGAAAATCGATGCCCCGAGATCCATCGGCGGTTAGCAAATCCATCGTCAAATAGAATAAGTGGCCGGTGACGATCAGGAATACAAATAAAACCACGTAGCCAATGGGCGAAAGAAAGTAGGCACTAAACTCCCGGCGAATCAGGCTGAGAGTTGATTGCATAGGGATTCCCTCATTAGGATTGCGACTCAGTCAATGGCACCTCTAGCTTGCCATCGCTTCCTTGGCATCTTCCTGACCGGTTACCTTGACGAAAATGTCCTCCAAGGTTTCCCGTTCCGGCCGGATTTCTCGAAGCTTCCATCCTCGCTCCAACGTCAGACTGCATAGCTTTGGCATGAGTTCTTGGATATTTGCGGAATGAATTCGCAACTTGGTTTCCTGCTCTGTAAATTCCCGCTCCGCAGATGTAACTCCCTCAACCCCCGAGACATCCTCTGCGGCCACATCGCCTTCCACTACCATGAGCAGCCGATTGGTTTCCGCTTCACTCTTTTGCAGCTCTTCCATAGTTGCAGACATGGCGACTTGTCCCTGGTGAATCAGAATCACCCGGTCGCAGGTCATTTCCACTTCGGGCAGTATATGCGTGGACAAGAGGATTGTGTGTTGCGATCCCAACTCACGAATAAGAGACCGCGTCGATCGAATTTGCGTCGGGTCCAACCCTGCCGTTGGTTCATCCAGAATTAACACGGGTGGATCGGCGAGCAGAGAATCCGCAAGCCCCACTCGTTGGCGATAGCCTTTGGAAAGCGTGCCGACAATTTGCCGGCGGACGTCGGATAACCAGCACCGCTCCAGGACATAATCAATGCGTTGTTTCTTGTGGATGCCGGAAAGCCCTTTGATTCCTGCCCGAAAACGCAAGTATTCAATCACTCGCATTTCGCCATACAAAGGGCAGTTTTCCGGGAGATAACCAATGTGGCGGCGGACTTTCAAAGGTTCGGTGAAGACATCAAAACCGGCAATCGAAGCTTTGCCGGAAGTAGCCGTGGAATACCCGGCCAATATGCGCATGGTGGTGGATTTGCCCGCCCCATTCGGTCCGAGAAAGCCCACGATTTGGCCTTGGGGTACGTCAAAGGATACATTTAAGACAGCGGGGTGATCCCCATAATATTTCGTTAGGTTGCTGACCTGAATCATGGTTGGAACCCACGGTTACTGGTTCTGTTTAAACTTTTTTACGTAAAGGGAAATTAAAAAGTTTGCCTAAAATCAAAAGGGTGGAGGTCTGAATCAGCCGGCAGGAAGCGAAATTTTGTGAAAGAGCGACAGAATTCAGGCGAATCCAGCTACCTCGTCCAGTCTGAACTCTGGCGAATCCGGCTATCAACATCCTGGGCTGAATTATTTAACGCAGCAATTGTTTAAAAGGTATCAAAGCTAATGGCAAAAGCAAGGTTTTGAAAGAGATTCTTCCTTTCTGATTGCTTTAACTACGCCAATGATTGGATTGCCTGGGCGGTTGATAACGAATGCCCAGGTGTTTGGTGACTACCCGTTGTTGTTTTGTCGCCAGCGATCGTAAGCCGGCTTCCACCATCCCACTGGTCAGGTAGGTCCGCTCCACCGGATAGGGCGCTCGTCCGGTGCGAAACATTTCTTCGACCTTGGACATCAAAGCAGCAGAGTAAACCACGTTGGGATTAGGCGGCAAGTGAAAGAGTGTTGACAGGGGTTCCCTTTGACCGGCAATTCTCGCGGCGAAGGTAAAATCATGTACCAGTCCATTCATTAAAAACATGGTCGCCTTCGGACCATCGCGATATTCAATGCGATAGGCAATCGGATCGCGTGTAAATTGCCGCATCTGAGCGGGAGTGGGATAGCGATGGTTGTAAGTCTCCGGTTGGGTGAGCGTGTGGCTTCTGGACAAACAAGCCTCAAACAGTTGCGGATCCCAGCCGCCTTTCTGCCAATTCCCGGCATTCATTGCTTTCCAAACCGCATTGCTGCGCAATGCTTGGACTGCGACCACTCCTTGCTATCCGCCACGACGCAGATCAATCATACATTGCAATGTTTCCAGAGCATGGAAGTCATAAATATCGGTTGGTCCATAAGCAATCACCATCGCTTCTTCCACATTGGCTCCCAAGGGCATATCAATGTCCGGCATTCGCCAGGTAACCGGCAGGGAGGAACCAGCCAGGAAGGGGAACCGCATCTGCCGCGCAGTGTCTACCATTTGCCGAGCCCACTTAATGTTCCATGACAGATGCTTGTCACTAAAAACGGGTACGGTTCGGCCGTCTTTGCGAAAAACATCCACTACTTCCCGGAAAAACCGATAGCGGGGGTATTGCTTTTGGCCGATCTTGTTCACCGGGTAGTCGCCGTGCTCTCCAATCACCAACACCGCATCTACTGCTAGCCGATTTCCGCCGCATCTCAACGTTTCGGCTATGGTTTTATAGATACGAAACCCAAATTCCTGGGACCGCTGCCGGCTGAGATCATTTCGCGGCCGCTGTTCGACGTAAGCAGAAACCACTTCAAATGGGGGATGATGCCACTTGCCCTGAAACGGGTACCCGACCAAGAAACGCTCCGCCATATGCCAAGCATGAGATCGATACCGCCAAACCGTGGTGACCACGGCAATTCTTCTGCGCTGTTCTGGGTTTTCCGGTTGGGGTTGCTCAGCAGCGGAAACCAAGGAAGTTGCCGCCGCTCCAAGTCCAGCGGTTCCGAGGAAGGTTCTGCGATTCGGCATCAGCCATCTCCGAAAAGAGTTCGTTATCCAATCACCCTGAAAAGTCATTTGTGATTTGGATTTTCTTCTTTGAATTTGCTATCTTAACATCTCATTTAGTCCATACCATCATTGGAAAGCGGGGGGAATCCTGTGGTCTCAATACTCAGGCTTAGGTCACCATACATTCTTATTGCAACATTTCTGTTTGCTACTTTCCCAGTCAACAGTATCGCCAATCCCCACGTTGCCGGATTTGAACGCTGGCATTCCGGAAAAAATGTTACTTCTGATGCCGGATTATTGCTGCTGGGGGAATTGAATTGCACCAGTTGCCACAAAGCCGAAGGCAGTGCAGCACAAGTGATTAGTATTCGCAAAGCCCCGATGCTGGACAAAGTAACCGCTCGCATCAAGCCGGGATATCTAAAAAATTTCATCAAGAATCCCCAAGGAATTAAGCCCGGCTCCACAATGCCGAATTTATTCCATGGATTATCTGAAAAAGAACAGGATAAAATTGTCGAGCCGATTGTGCACTACTTATTGTCGTTGCATCAGAGTGGCCCGAAGCAATCCTATGCTCCGATGGGCGGCCGCACGCGGGGAAAGCATCTTTTTCACACCGTCGGTTGTATGGCCTGTCACGGTCCCAAAGAAGGAAAAGGTAAAGATCTGCCTTTCTATACTCCTTTGGGAGATTTAAAAGCAAAATATACCCTCCCCAGTTTAGCCGAATTTCTCATCAATCCCCTTCACGTGCGAACTTCCGGAAGAATGCCGAGTTTAAATCTCTCCGCTCAAGATGCCCATGACTTGGCGGCTTATTTGTTGCCGGATGTCCCGGAGAAAGCGGGATTGGCCTACAAGTACTACGAGGGGAGTTGGAATAAGTTGCCCGATTTCGGAGCCATGAAACCTAAAGCGATGGGAGCGGCAAAATCCATTGATGTGTCCTACCGAAAGCGAAATGATCATTTCGGTCTGCGTTTCGAAGGTGCCTTGGCAATTTCGAAGGCTGGAGAATACACTTTCCACCTTGGATCGGATGATGGCTCGTGGCTCAAGATCAATAACAAGATGGTGGTCAATCATGACGGCATTCACGGCTACAGTATGCGGTCGGGAAAAATTCGCTTGGAGAAAGGGACCCATCACGTTTTGGTGGACATCTTCGAACAGGCGGGAGACGAAAAAGTCCAAGCGGAAATTGAAGGGCCGGGAATGTCGCGGCGGCCGTTGGCGAAAGTGATCATGTCCACTCCGATCAGCAAGAAAATTGCGCCGCTGGAATTTGCCTTTGATCCAAATTTGGTTGCTCAGGGCCGAAAGTTGTTTGCCTCCCAAGGCTGTGCTTCTTGCCACCAATTGCGGGAAAAGCCTGGTGCCCCGATTATTGCCAACACACGAAAAGCACCCTCCTTGACCCAGATAAAAGCAGGAACGGGTTGCTTGAGCAAAACTCCCGGAAAATCGATTCCGAATTACCAATTGTCCGGCGAACAACGCCAAGCAATCTCCAGTGTGCTTTCTCGGTTGAAAAAGCCGGTGCAGCTTTCCTTAAAGGATAAAATCCTTCACACCATGACCCGGTTGAATTGCTATGCATGTCACGAACGAGGCGACCGCGGACCTGCTTTGGAAACACTTCCTTTGTTTCAAGGAACCCAACCTGAAATGGGCGATGAAGGGAGAATTCCCCCTCTGCTGAATGGTGTCGGCGGGAAACTCACCAAGGAATGGCTGGCTCACATCCTGGCCGATGGAACCGAAGAACGGCCCTACATGCTCACCAATATGCCCAAATTCGGCAAAGAAAACGCCGGGCATTTGCAGAAGCTCTTGGAGGAAACCGACAAGCTTCCGCCTTTGGCCCGGATTCCGTTGAATGAAAAGAAAGCAAAAATAGCCGGTTGGAAGATGGTCGGGGACAAGGGCTTTAGCTGCATCAAGTGCCATAGTTTTGGGCGATTCAAAGCCACCGGGGTCCAATCCATGGACTTGCAAATCATGACAAAGAGGCTGCGGGAGGAATGGTTCCGCCGCTATATGGATAATCCATCGAAGTTTCGCCCCGGTACCCGCATGCCGGATGCCTGGCCTGCTTCTAATGGAAAAAGTCTCTTGGCAGATATTTTAGATGGCAGAAATGAAACGCAAATTCAGGCCATTTGGATGTACCTGAGTGACGGCATTCATGCTCGGGTTCCCCGAGGAATCGTCACCAAATCCATGGAATTAATCCCATTTGAGGATCCCGTCGTTTACCGCAACTTCATCCAAGGAGCCGGTCCGAGGGCCATTGGCGTTGGTTTCCTGGAACAGATTAGTCTGGCCTACGATGCTAATGATTTGCGGATTGCCTTGATTTGGCAGGGGGCATTTATCGATGCCAGTAAGCATTGGACCGGCCGCGGGTCGGGATTCCAAGGGCCGGCGGGTAAGAATGTCCTCCAGCTTCCGGAAGGACCTCAAGTCGCAATTTTGGACGCAGGAAATAGCCCCTGGCCAACTATGCCGCCGCGAAAAAGTGGCTACCAATTTCGTGGCTACAGGTTGGATGCCAAAGGCAGGCCCACGTTTATGTACGCTCTCCGAGATATTCAAGTGAAGGATTTTCCTCGACCTGAGGACCAGGCTACCAAAATCCTTTTGAAGCGAACGATCGAGCTCTCTTCTGAAAAAGGAGTGAAGAACGCCTATCTGCGTGCTGCTCTAGCCAACAGCATCCAGGCACTGGAGAACAACTGGTATTTGGTGGACGGAAAGCTCAAGATCCAGGTTATCCGAGGTCAGGCTTCAATTCATGGTCAGGGTAGAAAGGAGCTTCGGGTTTTGGCGGACACCAAAGGAAAACAAGCGACCATTGAAATCGCCTACGATTGGTAGTGAGATGGAATCCTGGGAGGGGCAATCCCTCCCACAGGTTTCAGTGAATCTCATCCAAGATGAAGGAGGGTTCTTCAATCTCTTCCTGGGAAAAATCAAAGGCTGCATCCAACAAATCGATACATCCCTTTAGGTGGTCTTCCTGCCGGTAATGTACCTCGGCTAGGACTTCATCCTTCTCTACATACTGGCCTACTTGGGCTTTTACCAAGATCCCGACCGAGTGATCGATTTGATCCTCCACCCGGTTTCTTCCCCCGCCCAACTTCATATTGGCTCGCCCAACCAGTTCGGCATGAATGTCGGAGATGTGACCCGGTGCTTTGCTCAGGAAGGAATGTCGTTTTGCAGCCTTAGGAAATCGGGAATAATCTTCGATGACTTTGGCATCACCTCCCTGGTTTTCGATAATCTCGGCAAATTTTTCCAAGCCTTTGCCGGAACTCAAGGCTTCCCGGACTTTAGTTTCGGCTTGGGCTAAAGAGGTTTGCGGGTCGGATAGGTGGACCATCTTGGCTGCCAACAAGACCGAAAGATCTTCCAGCTTCTTGGGACCGTTTCCTTTGAGAACCTCAATGGATTCTATCACTTCATGGGAATGCCCGACTGCTTTGCCAAGGGGAGCATCCATGTCGGTTATGTAAGCCACTGTTTCCACTCCATTTGCCTTGCCGGTTGCCACCAAAGAATGGGCAAGGCTTGTAGCAGATTTCTTGGATTTCATAAAAGCCCCTTTGCCGCATTTGACATCCAACACTAATCCTTGGATGCCTTCGGCAATTTTTTTACTCATGATGGAACTGGTTATCAGAGGGATGCTTTCCACCGTGGCGGTGACATCGCGTAGGGAATACAGCAGGCGGTCTGCAGGGGCTATCTCCGCTGTTTGGCCGATGAGGGCACAGCCGACTTTTTCAAGGGCTTGCCGTAGCTCTTCAATGGACAAACGCACCCGAAATCCGGAGATGGACTCCAGCTTATCCAGGGTTCCCCCCGTATGTCCAAGGCCACGCCCGGACATCATGGGAATGATGCAACCGCAAGCGGCAGCGAGCGGGGCAAGGATTAGAGATGTTTTGTCACCAACTCCCCCTGAACTATGCTTGTCTACCTTGTAGCCGGGGATACCCGAAAGATCCAGTTTTTCCCCGGAGTGCACCATTGCCGCCGTCAGCCAAGCGGTCTCCTCTTCGGTCATTCCCCGGATGAAAATGGCCATCAAAAGAGCGGACACTTGGTAATCCGACCAATCTCCACTGGTGGCACCTGTCACAAAAGATTCGATCTCGTCTTTGGTGAGTGAATTCCCGTCCCTTTTCTTGCGAATACAATCGATAGCTTGCATAAGGATTCCCGGTTATTTAAAGCCAATAAACCTATTACACCGGGTTAGTATATGCAGGATTGGAGGAACATTGACCTTCTATTCCGGAAATGACCTAACCCCAGATTGCAGCACCGGCAAACAATATTTCTTCATCCCCAAGAGATTCATCCCGAATCCATACCACAAAATATTGGGGGACTTGTGATGTCTTGCGAAAGTAAAAATGATCATCAAACCACCACCCCTGTAAGGGGATGATCTGTTTGCTGGTTAAATGCGGATAGTAACCAAAGCGGAATTTAGGATTAACAAATCCCTTTGCTTTAATTTCCAGGTAGAAAATATTTCTTTTGCTAAGATCCCGGTGCGGAATCATCTGCACCGACCAGGTTTTGCCGTTGCGGTATCGATAACAAGTTCCAGTCCCACAGGGTTTTGGTTTGGTTTCCGGAAAAGGCGGGATGGCAAATATGGTTTTTTCCACTTCGATGGATTTCACTTTGTTGTTGCTACGTTTCTCCACCAGAGTTTTGATTTGCAAAATTCGTTTATCCAAATTCTGTTCCACCCAAGGGAGCAGATAATAATTCATATGAATCCACTTTTGCTGATCCGGTCCTAATGGTGGGTTGGTTTCTATTTTCCACTGTGAGCCATATAAAGCGAACGGTTGATGCTGGGTATAAGGTTTTTTGGCAAATAACTCCGAGTACATCGGAAAGGAGGAAAAAGGATACGTCCAACGCTGTTGTTGTTGATGCTCAATTCCTACATACACCGCAAAAATAATAAATAGTGTTCCCCAGATTAGTTGGTACCAGCGAAGTGATGGGGACCGGAAAATATCTGTTACTTGTTTTGTTTGGTTACTGATGCTATTCGGTAATTTTCCAACCTTTTGACATAGCCAATTCCATAAACGATCCCAGTCAACAAAAAAGGCCAACAAGGGAAGCCACAATGGATTCCATAATCCCATAACGACGCCTAACCCCAATACTTCTAGCAAAAATAAGGATCCAAAACAAAATCGTAGGAATGGCCGGTGAATTAGAAAACAGGCTGCCAAGGGCGATAGTTGAGCAATAATGTTACACAGCGCAAGCCCTTTATAAGCCCATTCGTGAGCCACCACATATTGGAGAAATGGGCTTAGTGGTTCTCCCAGTACCCAGTATTGAGAGATCAATATATTTCTCATGCTATCCGAATAAACCCAAGCAAAGAATTGGTGATTGCCCAGGTATAATTTATATAATGCCGCATTGGCAAAGATCCAAGCCAATGATAATTGTCCCAATACAACGGGGCCTTTGGCTAAATAATATCGTTCCGGGGAAAGACTTTTGCGGAAAGATTTTCGGAGCAGCTCGTCGAGAGAAAGCGTGCTTGGGGGACCCACTAAAAAGGCAATGGATGGATAAAAAATGCACTGGTAAGGATGGCACCAATTGGGTGAGTAACTATATTGCAAGCTGGTCAAACAGAGTAAACAAAAAACACTTATGGCCATACTTATTCGTGATAAAAATCCAATAATTACACATATAGCGGATACATATAAAACAACATAACAAGTGTTAAAGAATGCGGCGTCCGGTACCGTAGTGCCGAACAAGCGGAGAATCCCTATGGGATCATAAAAATCCGGATTGCGGTCGGCAAGAAAAGAGGTGTAATCCTTCTCAAAAAATCCCATCGACCAAAGAAAAAGCGTGCCCAAGACAATCCGGCAGATCCCATAGCTTATTCGAAAACCTGGGCCATACCCATACTGTAAGAGGGAGTTCAAGATCCTAAGGCCTATAGTTCGTGCGAAAGTCATCACTTGGCTTATTTTCTCGGGTTTCTGTTTTACCCAAATCATCATTGAGCGATAAATATGCGCTTAGGGGTCCAATTACTATTGTGCAAAAGGGTTATCCTCAAACCGTTGATTTAGATCAAGACAGATAAATAGGAGGAGTGGAGAGTGGTGTTTGCGGAGATTATCGATGAATGCCTGAACTTTTGGCATGGCAAACCCTGTATGGAAATCTACGGGAAAGCACGGCGAGAGAAAGCTTGGCGCTTAATCCGTCTCTTCGCAACCCAACATCATGATCTCGGCAGCCGCTTGCCGTTTTTTGCTGGAACCTGCGTTACCTGGACTGCTGAGTCAATCCTGGTAGGTTGGGATTTTGCGAATTGTTTATTTGCGGAACAATGCCGATTTCCTTGTTCAAGATCGAAACCGGTTGAGGTGAAAGGAGGCAGATTACGGGATTCGCCCCGGCGGCGATTAGCCTCCGCTCCCTATCCGCCTTCTGCAAGCGAAATCCTTGCCCATGAATGCGGTCATACTTTCCAAGCTTTACGACTCGGCCCATCCTATCTGCCCATTGTAGGTTCCACCACTCTCTTCCGCGAAGGTCCCAACTCCTACAATCGGTTTGAAAATGAAGCCAGCGAACAAGGGATGTTTGGGTGCCATGTCAAAGGCTCCGTTTGCAGGGAACTTTGCCGGGAAGAAAGAATCAACCATTGCGTTGCTTTATGAGCCGATGACCTTCGATCAAAAGCAAAGCTATTCGTACCCGACCTTCGAGTTTCTGGCTTATCTTTTGCGGAACAAGGCAGAAAGCAGTTCTCCCCGGGTTGTCTTTCCTTTCCGATAACTTTCAGGAATGCCCACTTGGGCTTGGACAATCCAAAGCTTTGCTTGATTGTCGGAAACGATCTCCTTTAGGTTGGCTTTCCAAGAATCCGGTCCTAGGGAGCCTCGCACTGCAAAATACTGGAGTGCCTGGAAGTGGGGGTCTTTGGGTCGGGCGTCCTTGAAATAGATGAGGCTGGCTCCGTGCTTTAGCAATCGCTTTTGGAGTGTGCTAACAGGCACTTTTCGAACCGGAACCTTTTCCTCAATGCTTAAATGAGCTGCCTCACCGGCTGCTTCTCCAAGAGCCATCCAGCAAGGCTCCATCCGCAAGGTACTAAAGCCGATATGAGTTCCCGAAACGGGGACGGGAATCAACAATCCGTCGACTTTTTTCGGCACAATGACTCCATAAGGGACAGTGTAGGGACTAGTGGGATAAGAAAAGAATCCGTCCAGATGCACACGCCCGGGTTCCCGTTTGCGAACGGCGTGGGAATCAAGGTTGTAGTGGCTGGAAGTAATGCTGTTCGTATAGACCGGCGGCCGGGAGCCGGATTTCTTGGGAATGGCATCATGGGCGGTGAAGAGATGCTCACCCATGATGCGGCGGCCCTCGCGCACATAATCCTGGCGGGGGAAATGCGCGTTGTCTTCGTATTCTGTCT
>CAZPPD010000037.1:0-15183 GCA_964588185.1 uncultured Alcaligenaceae bacterium
TCTCCACCATCCGGAGGAATTCAAAATCAGCAACCCACACCAGCGGGACCGGGTTTTACACCAGGTCCCGGATTCCAACCTGATCCCGCGCAACCGACTCATTTTCAAAATTGGGGTGCCCACTCTCAAGGTCCCTTTCAGCCGATCAAATTTATGATGTCGGTAGTGAAAGACCCCGAAAAACAATTAAGAGGACAATTCAATTCTGAACTGAGGCAAGGCGGTCTCTTCCTGAAGCAAAAAGCAGAATCTTACAATATCCCTGTGGGGACCCAGGTACGGGAAGTTGCGAATAGCCAAATAGGACTACCAATTAATGGGCGTGAATTAATTTTCAAGGTCTCCGGCTGGCGGACTATTACTGGAAAATTTAATGCTGATTTGGTGGATTCGCTCTCGGGGGAACCCCTGCAGCTAAATGAACGGGATTATTTGCTCCCTTGGTATGTATTTCTTCCTGCCTTATTGCCCTTTGGAATTCCAATTGCTACCTTGGGCGGAGCACTACCGGTGTTGATTGGAATCGGTCTAGGCGTTCTTTGCCTGTATTTTTCCAAACAGGAAACCATCCCGGTGGCTTTGCGAATTAGTGTTTCCTTGATTTTATCCCTGGTGGGATACGTTGGAACTTTCGTGTTGTTAATTGCGCTATTTGGTGGCGGGCTTTTTGGCGGAGGGAAGGATAACAAGAAATGGGATCAAAACCACCAGGACCGAAATGATGGGGATTGGAAAGAAAAGGATAAAGACTTCAAGGAAAAAGACCATGATGTAAAAGAAAAACATCATGACATGAAGGATCCCGGGCCAAGAGACCAAAAAGGGGCATTTTTCGGACCGCGCCACCGGTCTCCCGATAGTCCTTTATTACCGCAATTACCTCAGAAAACATCAAACCTGAAAACTGCGACCCTCGATCTCCTCGACTTGCCGATTGAGCCTGTTCCGCCGCACCATGTGTTACTGCATAAAGGGGGAATCATCCCAAAAGTACCCAAAGGGTTTTTTCCGAGAAAATCTTTTTGTTTGAAACCCAAGGCCGGAAACAAAGAGGGAGTCTTTGCCTCTTATAATGTCCACATCAGGGATAGGGCTTTCCATGCAGTCGTTGGTCAGACCCATCATCCGGAAAATCCCCCCAAAGGAAAATATGTCTTTGAGGTGGATGTAGAGGGGAAGTTGCAATTTCGTTCGAAAGTTCTCGCTCCGAATGAAAAACAGGAGTTTTATATTTCCATTGTAAGCGCTCGTTTCATGTTATTACGGGTAGAATTAGTAGAGGGAGAAGCAGAAGGAATATATCCCATTTGGTACAAAGCAGAAATTATCCGGAGATCTTCAGATTAACTTATTATGCTAAACCCTGAGGCGCAAAATCAGGATACGGATCAGAGACTGGCCAATCTCCTTGTGGAAATAACCGACCAACAGCGAAATGGCAATCAGCCGGATATTGAGGAGATTTGCCAAGCTTACCCCGATCTCGCCGGCGAACTTAAACATCTGTTTGGTTTAGCACGGGTTACCGATAGTGTTGCCCGCCGGGTATCTTCGAAAGCACAAACTCAAGCCTTTCTGCAAAACCAAACGATAACTTCCAATCTAATACCGGATCTTCCCCGGCAATTCGCTCATTATGAATTGCAAGAAGAAATAGGCCGGGGCGGCATGGGAATTGTCTACAAGGCTTGGGATACCAACCTAAAACGCCACGTAGCTTTGAAAATGATCTTGAGTGGTTCGCAGGCCACGAAAGAAGACCTTAGTCGCTTTCGGGAGGAAGCTAGGGCGGCTGCGGTCCTCTCCCATCGGAATATTGTCCCGGTGTTCGATGTTGGCGAGCATGAAAACCAGGCCTACTTTTCCATGAAGTACATTCCCGGCACCACTTTGGCCAAGAAGTTAGACAAGGGGTCTCTTTCTTCCAAACAGGCTGCCGTCTACCTGAAAGAAATCTCCTCTGCTATTGGCCATGCCCATGAAAAAGGAGTCTTCCACCGGGACCTTAAGCCGGCAAATGTTCTGATAGATGACGAAGACCAACCCATGGTGACCGATTTTGGCCTCGCAAAGAGAATGGAGGCAAGTGTGAGCCTGACAGGCCCCGGAGCCATTGTGGGGACGGCCGGTTATATGTCTCCGGAACAAGCGTCCGGTCAACAAACGGATATTACGGCGGCTTCAGATATTTACAGCCTGGGAGCATTGTTGTACGAGATGCTTACCGGACGGCCGCCATTTAAAGCCAATACGCTTGTCGAAACCTTGTTGCAAGTGAGAAGTGAAGAACCGGTCCGCCCAAAACTGCAAAACCCAAGCGTTGAAACCGACTTGGAATTCATCTGCCTGCGTTGCCTGGAGAAACGGCCCAAAAATCGTTATGCCACCGCCGCAGAGCTTGCGGCGGATTTAGATCGCTTCCTGCTGTTGAAGCCGGTTCAAGCACGGTCCAGTAGTTTTGTTTATTTCATTGGCAGAATTTTTCGGGAAACACATCATGCTCCGGTTATGGAACATTGGGGCAGTCTTTGGATGTGGCATAGTCTCAAATTGGTGCTGCTATGCGGCATTACTAACCTAATGCTTTGGTATGGGGTTCACAGCCACATCCCTTATCTGGCTTTGTGGTCCATTGGACTGGTCGTTTGGGGAGCTTTTTTCTGGCAGATGCGGAAAAGGGCAGGGCCGGTCTCGTTCGTTGAACGCCAGATGGCACATGCCTGGGGGGCGGGGGTAACGGCATCGATCGGGACATTCCTGGTGGAAGTTTTGCTGAAGCTGCCGGTTCTAACTTTGACGCCGGTGCTTACGGTAATCGCCGGGATGGTTTTTCTGTTTAAGGCGGGAACATTAACGGGTTGGTTTTACATCGCTGCCGGCTTGTGTTTTTTGGCGGCAATTCCCACGGCTATCTTTCCTGAGATTGGGCCGTTATTGTTTGGACTGGTTTCCGGGGTTGGTTTTTTCGTCCCCGGATTTCGCTATTATCGGCAAAAACGGACAGGGGAAAAAGCAGGGATACCTGTTTGATCGCTCGATTTCAAAGAGATCCATCGTTCAGTCCTTGGGAACGCGGTGAAAAAGATTGTCTTTTTCAGCCGGAAAAAAGTAAAATACAAATGTTACAACTATATTTGTAATCCCGAATTTGGGATTTTATAGGTTGCTAACCAATCCATATTCCATTTACCAGGATGAGGGCCATGCATATCCAACGTCAAATATTCTGTTTTGCAACAGTAGCTTTACTGTTCCTCCTTGGATCTGTTGTTCATGCCCAGGGGAACCCGGATCCAAACAATCCGTATAATTTCGGCAAGGACCGGTTTACGACAACGGATGCTACGGGAACTTCGGTCCAGAATTTCTTCCCCAGCAATATCCCGAACAATAATGATGACTATTCCTATAACATCCCTCCTTTTTACTTTGATCCAACGGGATTGCAAGGAGCCAGCCAGGTTATCCGAGCCCAAGGACAATTTATGAAGGATGCCGAGATGGCACGGATCATGCGCGAACGTGCCAAGCAGGCTTATTTGGAAACCAAGAAAGCAAGATTTGATCTGGAACAATACATTCGCGAAAACACTCCCACTTACACAGACGAACAAGTCAAGGTTGTGAAAGAAACGCTGGAGCGAATCCAACAAGATGCCACGCCCACAGAAATCTCTAACGGCAAAGCCCTCAATGTTCTTCTCAAGGACTTGAGCAAGCTGCGGGTAAAAGCTGGAAGCATTTCCACCAATTCCATCCACCCAAATATCCTGCAGCAAATAAATGTCACCTTTGGAGATAATGGGAATCTTGGAATCCTGCGTGGCGGCAACTTGGAGATTCCGGTTGCTTTGCAGGAAGAAAGCATCGTTCCCAAGCAAGTGCAAAAGGATATTACCTTTCAAGCCAAAACGCTTTATGAACAAGCTTCTCGGGGAAATATTGAAGCTGCGGTTCTCAAGGATCTCCGCAACAATTTGGAAATGATTCGGGAAAACTTGTCCAAAAATGTGAACAACATTCCCACCCGCCACTATATCCAAGGCAATCGTTTTCTGAATCATTTCAACGAAGCCTTACGTGCCTTGGAAACCAATAACTTCGCCACCAAAGTGAACAAGTATCAGGAATTTGTTCAACAAGGGCGAAAGTTGGATGAGTTTGTCGGCTTTATGGTTGACAATGGATTGTCGTTTGCCGGAGCAACCCCCGGAGACGAAGCAGCGTATGAAGCCATCTACAACCAAATGGTAAATTTGGATATCGCTTTGAACGCCCAATTTGCCAAGGCTCAGCGTTAAAGTGAAGTCAATCTAGCCAAGCCTATTTGCAGTATGGCCATCCCACCGGCTTGTCCGGTGGGTTTTGTTTTTGGTGTAAAGTAGGTTAGGCTTGGCTCGCCGCAGATTTGGCTGTTTCCGCATCAGTTATCCGGGGAAATATCCTTAAAATTGTCCCAGGGATCGAATAATTCTTTCATCGCCGGATCGTTCTGAAGATCTGCAAATTCATCCAGCCAGTGTTGCCTTTCGCTTTCATTGGGGGATTCAGTCTTTTCGGGCTCAGGCTGCAATTCCTGATTTCGCCGATTCTTTTCCTTGTTTAGCCAATCAACATAAGCGGTACATCCCATTATCCGGCATTGGCGTTTCCGGGCGGCTCGTTGGATGCGATGATCGTCGGAAACGACGGCTAGATTTCGCGGATGGGAGTAACGACGAATTATTTCTTCAATCATGGTGTCGGCTTCGTCATAATCTACCGCAAAGACAACGTCTATTCCCTGGTAGTTTTGTTCTGAAGTCCTATGGGGCGGAGGAAAGGCGGCGTCGAAGATTACGGTTACCTTGATTTCACTTCCCTTGTGGATACTAGCAAGAAATTCCAGCATTCGCCGCCGGGCTCGTTCTAACTCCCTGGCTTGTTGGTTCTTCGGAATCAACCCTAAGGCATGGATAAGGTTGTAGCCATCAATCAGAAATGCTTTGATCATAGAATGGGGCATGAGATAACCCCCAATGATAATCTCGTTTAAAAACCTTCGTTTTATTATTAGCCCGACAGTGGAGATTCTGCTTGGGAATCCGCACCGGACTTAAGAAAAGATTCAGTAGGATTTTCTTGCCGGTAAAGGGATTCCTTGTTATTCTACCCTATATCCCTTTAGATAGTAATAATGCTCGGTGGGTTTCAGCGATCATCTCCTAAAACTACCGGCATCTTTTCTGGAAATCGATTCCTGGTGGTGAGTCAGAAAGGGATAATCCAGTTAATTCTGAATTTCAATCTTCTTATCCGAAACTTAATTCACAAGAATCGGGCCTATGTCAATCGATAATGAAGAAGAATCAGCACTCGATATTAAAAAAATAATTCTTTTTGGTGTGTGAGGTGTTTGTCTTTTGGGGATACTAATCCTCATTATTTACTCGTTTTTCAGTCTTCCCCCAACTCCAAAATCTTTGGATGAATTGACCAAAATTGTTTTAAACGGGGAAGATTTTGAGGAAAAAGAAAAAGCAATTGTTGAGATCACCAGCCGGGGAAAGGAAGCAATTCCCCATTTGAGGAAAATCATGGTGAAAGGCAGAGAGCCCAGAATCCGTGGATTGGCGATTATGGGTTTGGGAAATCTTAAAGATAGAGAAAGTTTGCCTGTTTTCTTGGATCTTCTCGATGATCCATCCTCCATCGTGCGGGGAAGGGCAGCTGCGGCTTTTAGCCACATCATGAATCGCCATTTTCCTTATCAAGCAAATGGTCCGAATCGCGAAAAAGTAGAAGCGGAAATGCGTTGGCATTATGAAAAAGCCGTTCATGGTGAAAAAATAAAACCAGGGTCCTAATTATCTTATCTTTATGGGAGTTTAATCATGTCTCGCCGAAATGGTTTCACACTGATCGAACTGTTGGTTGTCATAGCCATTATCGCAGTTCTGATCGCCTTGTTGTTACCGGCGGTCCAGGAAGTCCGCAATGCGGCCGACCGCATGGTCTGTGCCAACAACATGAAACAAATTGGCTTGGCCTTTCATCACTACGTCAACGACTACAATCCGCAAAAAACAGCCCCAAGCCCGCCGGCAAGCTGGTTGGTAGTTCTTTCCCCATTGATGGAGAACAACGCCAGCATTCCTTGGTGTCCACTCGATGAACGGGAGGAAGTGGGAAGCGGCGGCGGTGGTGGTGCCGGTTACATTCGGGTCATTGGGCCTGCTTCTCCTCCCAATTACCCCGAATATGACAATACAACTACCATTCCGATTGAAAAGGATGGTCCTCGAGTTCGAGTGGAGAATGATCCTCCCCGGCCGGTTCCGCCGGATGAACAAGAGACCGCCTATGTGTTGGAATTTGAACTGTCGAATAACTGGGATTGGAACGATCTCTACATCAAAGTTAATGAAGGAAATAATGGTCAAACCATTACCTTCTGGGTTAATGACCAAAACCAACAAGGCAACAATAATATCTTTGGTTACACCATTGAATTGCTTGATGAGGACAAAAAGGTTATTGACTCTGATTTCCGCTTCGAAGAGGAAGAGAAAGTATCCGGTATTTCCAGCAGCTACGGCTTTAATACCGACATGGTAAACACGCGCCAACCGTTACGAAGTGATAAAATACTTGCCGTTGAATATGAAAAAATCACGGCTGACGTAGTTGGCCCGGATGCCACGGACGATTGGGACATGCAAAATGCCCCTCGCCACAAAGATCACATGAATGTTCTTTTTGGGGATGGTCGCGTGGAATCCCGAACGCCCGAAAGCATCGATCCTCGAATTTCTTCGATTCATGATTTGATGTGGAAGTTCAGGAGGTAGGATCAAGTATATAAAGGGGGCGGTTCCCTCCGCCCCTAATTTCTTTTTTGTTATTGAATGGCGTTGCCTTTTTTCGAACCGACAAATCCCTTTTCACTTCTTTTCTTGCAATAACAATAGAGCTTATCCACAGTTTTAATTATGGTCCCTCGCCATATCCCATCTTTTATTAACATTTATGTTGCAGAAGGCTGGATTGTTCGTATACATTGTCCTATGAGGTAAATTCATCTATCAAGATGAGCATTTCCTTTCTTATTGCTTAATTTCAAATATCTCTGGTTCATCTCAATTCCGAGAATTTTTTCTGGGAATGAGGTAAATATGAATCACTATCTTCTTCCCATTTCTGAAGGAGAGGACATGAATCCTGTTAAACGGGTGGGATTCACCCTGATTGAATTGCTTGTAGTAATTGCTATTATTGCTATCTTAATAGCCCTTCTTTTGCCGGCGGTTCAAAAAATCCGAGAAGCAGCCGCGCGGTTGACCTGTCAAAATAATCTGAAACAAATTGGCTTGGCTTTGCATTCTTATTACGAAGCCAATGACGAATTTCCAGTCGGGTGCGATGATGGTCCGACAAAGGAGGAACGCTGGGGGTGGGCGGTCTACATTATGCCTTATCTTGAGTTGACCGCACTTTATAAGCAGTTGCAGGTAGACCAAGGCAAGCAACTCCATGATATTTTGAACGAAAATCAGGATTTGATTTTGCAGGGAATTCCCCAGTATGCTTGCCCTTCCGATGAGAATAACGAAATTCAATTACACCGGCATTTCAACGGGAACGCCAAAACCACTCCCAATAATTCGAACTTCAAGATTGGAAAGTCCAACTATGTCGGTTGTTCCGGATACTGGGAGAATAACAGTAAGAATAATAATGGAATATTAACCCGAGGCCGGAAAGTGACCATGAGTATGATATCCGATGGAGCCAGCAACACATTTATGGTTGGCGAACGGGATGAACGTTGCTGGTCTGCCTGTTGGGCGGGAGTCCGGAATCCTCCCGGTCCCCATTGGTGGGGTGTTGCCGGTACTCTGGGAAGAGTCAGCACGGAATTAAATTTCGCCGGTGACGATTGCCGCGAAGTATTCAGCAGCAAACATGAAGGGGGGGCAAATTTCCTGATGGGAGATGGATCAGTCCATTTCATCAAGGAAACCATTCATACGGTGATTCCTACCGGTCACCCCACCAACGGATCCTTCACGGATGCCCAACTTCAACAGCTGGGAACCTACGAAAAATTAGGAATCCGCAATGACGACCAACCCATAGTTCGCGAGTGGTAAACTCGAATCTGCTTGAAATCGCCGAACAGGATTCCGGCGATTTCGCCTATTTCTCCTCACAAGTGAAAGGAACTCTGAAATGCAGAGGTTTATTTCCTTCGTTGGATTATTCCTCTCGGTTTGCTTGATAGGCTGTGGAGATCAACTCAGCCAAGTTGAAGGAACCGTAACCCTCGACGATGAACCCCTAGAAGGTGCGTTGGTTCGGTTTACTCCGAAACAAGGCGGACGACCGTCCGTCGGAAAGACCGATAAGAAAGGGCGATATAAATTGATGTTCTCACTGGATAATCCCGGTGTCACTCCCGGCGTGCATGTTGTCCGCATCTCCACGGAAGCAAATTCCGGAGATCCAAAAACTGGCCGGCCGATTTATATTCCGGAACGAGTGCCCCCGAAGTACAATGTGCAATCAGAACTTGTCGAAGAGGTCGTTTCCGGGGAGCAAGAGATTAATTTCAATCTCAAGACAGAATAAGTGAGAATATGATCCCCAAACTTCAGAGGCCGGTCGGTTTGAATTTGGGGACTGAAGCAAGTGTCTTTGCCGTGTTGGATTCCACGAATTCCATTCTCTACCCGTTAAGGGATTCTCAGGGTAATCCTATTTTCTCCACCTCCAATCTCCCCAATTCCACCTTTTTGGATTTAAAAAAATCCCTTCCGCAACAAGGTTACCTACTTACTCAAGCAGTGGTGACACACCCTGTGGATTTTTCAGACCGGGAGAAATCGGAATTAGCGGAAAAGGCAAAGTCCTTCGGTTTTGAGGCCATTGAATTAATGTCTTACCCGAAAGCTGCGGTGATCTACTATGCCACGCTTAACCAAATCCATGAAGGCCGTTTTCTTGTTGTTGATCTAGCAGCCAAAACCGGACAACTATCTCTAGTCGAAAAAACCAATGCCGGGCTTGATGTTTGCTTTTCCGGAACTTTGCCTCCGATAGATGAATCCATGGAAACTGCAATCCGAAAATTCCAGGGGTTCCTGCAGCAAGCAAATCCCAAAGAAATAGGCTATGTTGTTTTCACCGGTGAGTTGGCAAGAAATCAGTCGGTAATCAATCATTTCCGGGAAAACTTACTCTCTTTGGAACTCAACCAAAAGACCCATTACTGCGTGGATGAGCCGGAGTTATCCATCGCCTTTGGAGCAGCTTTGCATGGGGCTAAGAGAAAAAGGACTTTTTGCTTTTCCCATTCTTCGCTGCAAATTGAATTTACCAACGCTTCCTTTACCAACGAAACTAACTACACCTTTTCCGGTAAAGTTATAGCTCCAGGCGATCAAGAACCTTGGCAGGGAAGCTTCATCCGGGTTACCACATTTCCTGGCGGTTTTTCCTATGAAGTCTTTTCGGATGAGGACTTCAGCTTTTCCAAAACTATCCAACTTGTCCCCGACATTGACAATTACTTGGACGTTACACTACTCAACTCCAGTGGAAAGACCTTGGTGCAATTCCAAGAAATCCTTCGCCATCGCCACAGTTCTCCGCGGTTGTTAACAGGCACAGTCAACCGGCAAACCTTGTCCAGTTCCCTCCAGATTGGAGTGGTTCATCAGCATCACCAACAACTAGAAAGGTATGCTTTAGCCCACCAAGGAACCATCTTACCTGCGGAGTTTTCCTGCAACTGTCGCAAGCGAGACCCGGAAGATTTCATAAAAATCCCTTTGTACTGGGGTGAAAAACTAATCGAGACGCTCGAGATTTCCGGACTGGAAGGTCTGGCTGCCGGCAATCCTATCCAAATCCAGGTCCGTATTGTTGAAAATTCTCAGTTGACTGTTCGAGTAGTTATTCCCGAGAAAAGCAGACACGAGGTCTTCTCGGTAATCACGACGGAAACGGTCCGTCTGCCTGATCCGAATGAGATCGAAGGCTTATTCCGGGCAATAAGCCGCCTAACGGATTCTTTGGATAGTTCCGAACAAAAACCGATTCGGGAGCAATTGGAAAGTCTTCGGGGTCGTTTCCAAAGAGCCCAGGAAAATAACGACCTTGCCGATGGCCAAAGCGTTCGAGAAGAATTGGAATCCCTGCGGATTTTTTTTGAACAAAACCCTTCTAAAAGTTTGATTCCGGAATGGCCGCATATTTCTAGGCTGATCAAAAATTGCCTGATCCTCGCGGGTGAGGTCGCCAACCGGGGCGGCCGCAACCGGGATGAGTTTTTCGAAACCGTATATTCCCAAGAACGCTACGCCGAACAAGCTCTGGAAGAAAAAAACCAAAAGAAATTTTCCGAATGCGTTTTGAACCTTGTCCAGTTCAACCAATATCTGGATCAACTCCGAGCGGATTATTCGTTATCTCCTTTGGACCCTGAAGAAGAGGTGCCGGAAGAATTCTTCCAGCTTAAGATCCTAGCCATGGAAGCAAAAATCGGTCTACTGCTGACTCAGGTCGCCCCAGTTCTCTCCACCGAGACCCGCAGGAATTTAGAGAAGAATCTCGACCGGTTGTACTATTTTCGAAACGAGCTTAATTTGCAAGAACCTCAGATTCAAAAGGAATTGTACCGGCTAAGCAAAGAAATTGACAGCTTGGCTGCCGGCCATTCGCAATCCGGTTTCCAGCAAACCCGGGACGTCGCCGGAATGCTTGAAGGAGGCTTTGAAGATTGCTAATCTGATTAAATTATAAGATTTCTTCCTTTGCGGATTCATCATGCCCTCAAATGTTTCTCTGTTCCTTTATGGGGGAACGACTCTCGTCTTCTTTATCTTCCTCTTGGCCGTATGGGTTTGGGTTGGCCCCGGCCCTCGCCGTTCACGTCGCTTGGGAAAAGCGCAACGATTGATTCAGGAAGGCAATTGGGAAGAGGCCTTTCCAATCATCCGGAATTTTCTGCAACAAAATCCAAAACCCGGTCGCTGGCAAAAAAGACTCCACCAAGTCGCCGGTGACTGTTTCATGGCAGCAGGTCGGCAATGCCTCAAAGACAAAGACTTCGAACAAGCCGCCGAAAATTTGGAGAAAGCCTCCTCCTTCCATCAACGTAGTCAGGAAGAGGCCCGGTTGGCCGTCATAAACGCAATGCTCGAGGAAATCCGCCGTTTGTTTTCTGAGAGCGAAAGAGGAAACACCCAGGAAATACACCAACTAATATCGAGAACACTTCTCCTGAAATCTCCTTGTAACGAAGCCTACTTTTGGCAAGCGTTGTGCTTCATTCGCGACGGAAAAAATGATCAAGCGATCGATATTCTCAAAGCCTTAACCACCGGAAATCCTGTTGGCAGAGACATTACCGAGGTATCTACCAGCGAAGTAAGTACCGAAAAAGTCATCGACCCTCCCCTGTACTTGGGAGCCTTGTTGCTCAGAAATGGAGATACCAAGGAAGGGCTTCGATTTCTCACCGAGGCCAATCGCATTGATGGCAACTGCCCCTTTGTCATTTGCAACCTCGGCAAAGCAATGATTGATTCCGGAGGCAACACCCAAATCGCCGTCCGCGCTCTGCAAAAACCTTTGGGCCCCCAGGGTTTTGCAATATGGGAGGGACGGCAGCAACAAGCTTGGGTTGAGGGCTTCCCGGAAAACCTCTCCTATGTCCATCGCTTAGCAAGCCGCCACAAGTACACTTGTCCATTGTGGGGCTCAGATTTTAAACTCCTGGTCCGGGAGGGGCAAACAGCCTTGGCTCAAGGATATTACCTCCTCCACCAGTATGATCATTCTGTCGGGTTATTTGACAAGCTTTCCCAGACTGGGGCTCCATCCCTCAAAGTGCTGCGGGGATTGGGTATGTCCCTGGTAAAGCAAGGCAAGTTTGACCAAGCGTTTAAACACCTGCGAGCCGCTTATGAATTAGAATCTCCGAAAAATTATTTGACCGCAGGCTATTTGGGTTTATGCGCAGCAGTAGGAAAACCGGCTCAACCGGAGGACAAGATCAACAATGTGACTTGGGCATTACACCTGGTCCAAGATTTCTCCTCCCTGGGGGATACCGAATTTGTCTCGCTGTTAAATCGAATCCACCTCGAGGCTCGCGAATGTAACCTGGAAATCGACCGTGCCATACAAACTCACTTGTGTGATCACCTGCTTTCGGTCATGGCTTCCGATCGGCTTTCGGCGAGTGCCATCTACTTTTTCTACACCACCTATCCTGAAGATCTCCGCCCGCAATATTCCTGGCTGTATGGCAGAGCGGCACAAAAGCATGACCTGAGAGATGAGTACACCCTGAGCATACTTACTCGTATATTCCAGGAACCCGAACCTGCCCGGGAATTTTTTGCCGCTCAGGATTGGGACTTTTCCGATTTGGAATTTACCTACCTCAAGCTAACAGCAGAAAAAGAGCCTGGAAGATTTCCCGGCCTCCTGCCGGCAGAGAAAGGAGAAAAGTTGCTCCTGGAAAAAGCTGCCGGCCGAGAACAAGCAGGGGATCGGGATGCCGCCATCGCGGCTCTCGAGGTCCTGATACGCCTCTCTCCCCAAAACCCGGGTGGATACGACCAATTGGCTCACTACTATTTTCAAGGAGATCAGCTTGACAAGGCGGTCGAATACTTAGAAGTCTGGCACCATTTTGATCCTTCCAATTCGGTCCCTTTGACCCGACTAGCCATTTTAGAAAACAAGCGGGGCAATGCGGAGGCGTCGAAAAAATTCCTGCAACTAGCCTTGGATAATTCGCAAGGACTTCGCCGTAGCGAGATTGCTTTTCTGGGAGCACGTCTCGCCTTGTCTTCTCATTCCTTGGCAACTTGCGAACAGCTTCTGTTAGTGTGTCTTCGCGAAAATCCCAACCATGCCCTTGCCAACTGGTGTTTGGCGGGGCTAAGCGTCCTAAAAGGTGATTTCAATTCCCTTGGTTCACAGGCTGAGAAATTACAAGATCCGGAGGAAACAGATCCACGCTACCATTTAATGGCCGCAGTCGCTTACCTTGCTTCCGGGAACCACGCCAAGATGGAAGAAGCCTGCGACCGGATTGCCCCGGATGCGGCAATCAAAAAAGAAACGTATTATCTCAAAGGTTGGTCCGCATTGGATCAAGAGGACATCAATACTGCAGAGCAATACTTTACTCAAGTCACTGCCGGGAGCCAAAGCCCATCCGGAGATCACGCCAAGGCTTTACTCGGTGGAATTCATTTCCTCCACAAATCGTTCGACCAGGCGGTCGAGTGTTGGAACTCCCTAAAACCGGAGACGCGAAAGAAATGGGATGAAAACAATTCCCTGGCACGGACGGTTTACTTGAATGCGTTACGGAAATTCAAAAACGAGGACTACCAAAAAGCCGCCATTTTATTCCGCGAAGCCGGAAAGCTCGGAGTCAGAGAAGAACAACTGGGTTCTCTCCTATCTTTGTCGCTACTAAAAGCCGGACAAAAGATCTTCTACCATCCCGAAAGCATTTAGTAATGTCATGATTCCGGCCCTTCAAAAGGTTAGAAGAAAGACCTACTAAAAATAAAATGTGCAAGTCAAGTCCGGCAAGGTTCGGATGTTAAAGTACAAAATCTGGCCCAAAGCCAAATCATTGCCAGGAAGAATCCATTCCATGGATACTGCTCTCCTTTTAGTAGGTCACCTGGGCCCCGAAGGCAGAATGTCCCAAGCTGAAAATATTATTTTTGCGAGATCAATGTGAGAAAAAAACTAACTCTTACCACTGGTTAAAATCACCACTTAGTTGTTATGAGAAGAATTAGCGTTTGAAATCGGGAAGGAACGAATTCTCAAAGAAATAAATCGCGGAGAATTGTCAGAGGAAATGCTACAAACGCAGCTTTACCTAACCTCTTCCAGTTGGGTTGCGAACGCGAACGGGTTGATAACTGAGAGTCAGAGATTTCAAGAGTTTGGCACAATTAACAATGATAAGATTACGTCGGGGCAGCAAATCTTCGGTCGACAGTTACTTCCATGCGCAGAATAGTCACCGGATCACCGAATTGCGTGTAGATGGCCACATCAGCCGCGTCCCGGCCATAGGCGATGGCAACACGTCCACCTCGCAAATTGTTTTGCGTTGGATCGAATGTGTACCACCGTCCTCCGACAAAAGCCTCAAACCAAGCATGCAGATCCATCGGCTGAAGACCTTCAAGATAACCGACTACCATACGGGCCGGAATCGATAACGCTCGACACAGGGCAATGCCAAGGTGAGCCAGGTCCCGGCAGACAGCCTGCGACGACATGTTGACTTCGCTGGCACTAATGATTTGCCCTCCGCTCCCAGGGGTATAGCGGATCGTGTTGCAGATGTAATCGACGATGGCTTTGCACTGGTCATAACCCGCCGCGAATCCCGCTCCGATGTCCGCTGCCATCTGACCGAAACGATCTGATTCGCAATAGCGGCTCGGCAGCAGAAAAGGCAACGTTTCTTCAGGCAAATCTTGCACTTCAACAAAAGGAGCCCCCGGGGCAACATCGAATGCTTCTGCAGACTCGATATCTGCCGTAGTCAGAATGGAAAAGTTTCCCCATGGTGAGACCACCCTCTGGCAAAGGTTGCCATACCTGACGGAGAATTCCACGCCTGGAACACTCGGTGATAGAACATACTTTTCACACGCCACCCATTGCTGCCGCCCGCTGCGCGGCCGTAGCATCAGAATAAAAGGGGTAGCAACCGGGCAACTAAACTCGAGGTAGCAAGATGTATGTAACCACATTTTGAGATATGGGTGAAAAAGGTTATATATCAGCCAGGAACCATGCTTCTCAGTTAAAGATATGGAATTTTGACTCGGCAAAGCGAACAATTGCAAACAACTCTGACCGCTACCATCAGACAGCAATTAGCGCATTACGGCGGGATCCGCATCGAGTCGGAGTTCGCCCAATTCCTTAAGCCGCTCGATGGCCCTGGCTGCTTCCAGAGCATCATTGGCTAAGGCGTGATTATTACCGGCAGAAAACCACGCCAGGGAAGCCCAACAGGCCCTCGTCTAATGCCACCCCCCAGAGCCATCGTTAACCCCGTCCGTGACGGACCATTTCCAAAAAAATGATTGTTCAATGATGACAAATCTATGCCCCTTCCTGACCACGTTGCAAACAAACGGT
>CAZPPD010000038.1:0-15152 GCA_964588185.1 uncultured Alcaligenaceae bacterium
ACGACCATTGTAGTTGCGGCTCCTTGGGAGAGTTCGAATCAGCTTAGAGATGGCAAAGTATATTTGTTTGATACGGGCACAGGAAACCTCCTCCAAACGCTTGACAATCCATCTCCAGCTCTCCTGGACCAGTTTGGTTCTTCGGTTGCTATATATGGAGAAACCGTATTAGTCGGAGCATTGGGCGACGATTCCGCAATAATGAATAGTGGGCAAGCATACCTTTTTGATTCCACAACCGGAAATCTCCTTAGAACGATTGACAACCCAACTGCGGCATCCAATGAACAATTCGGCTTCTCCGTAGATTTATCCGGTAACCTCGCGGTCATTGGCAATAACAGCGATGACTCAGTATTCCCCAACAGCGGTGAGGCGTTTGTTTTCGACGTCGAGACGGGCAATCTAATCGACACCTTAGAAAATCCCAATCCCGCAGAGGATTATCAATTCGGTTATCGAGTAGCAATTTCCGGAGAGACCGTGGCTGTGAGCACACCATTCGCTGATACCCAAAACTCCAACCAAGGTACGGCTTATCTTTTTCAGAACCAAACACCTCCCCCTCCACCACAAGAAAACTCTGCAGAGATCAATGCGGATGGGGACCTCGTTGTCACCGGCAGCTCCCGTCGCGATTATATCTTCGTAGATGCCAGGGATTTGTTTGAGGTCCAGGTCATCAGCAGAGGTGGACCTCGAGGAACATTCGATTTAAGCGAAGGTGGCCACATAATCATTCAAGGGGGGAACGAAAGAGACGTTATCCGTGTTCACGGGAACGCCGATTTTATTATCGATGGTGGTGCAGGTAATGACCGCATTATCACGGGCAATGGCTCTGATATTATTTTCGGGGGTGAGGGCAACGATCGCATTTTCAGCGGCGGAGGTGACGATGTTATTGTTGGTGGCTTAGGCAAGGACCGTTTGGACGCTGGAAGTGGTGATGATATTCAAATTGGCGGTGAGACGAGCCTGACCACTCAGCAACTGATCGAGGAACTGGCATTGTGGACAGCGAACACAGATGTGATGGATGTCACAAATTTATCCAGTATGACAGTACAAGATCCTGAGGACCGCGACAACCGAGACCGTCTCTTCGCAACTCTTGGTTCCGATCTGAATTTCTTCGGTGGAATGTTCGACCGAGTTTCGGATAAAGATGGCGAAGAGAACGTCGACATCGGGAGCTAATTCAGAAAAGCATTATAGTCCGACTGCTAAGGATTTTTTGATTCTTGCGGAATATGAACGCTTCATTAACGTGAGTACCGCTCTAAAAGTAAGCTTTACGAGCCGCGAACAACTCTGCGATTTGGGTGGTTATTCACCCCCCCTCTTCGCCAATGCCTTCATGTCATACAGCAGAATCGTCGTGTCCATAAAAGCGGCTGCTAATAGATTCCCGTCCGGGGAAAAAGCGGTTGCCGGAGGATGATATTTTGATGTAAAAGGAATATGCAGCACTCGTTTTTGCGTGATGAGATCTAAAACGACCAGGTTGTGGTCGTCCTCCTTGACCAGAAACCAACGCCCTTTCGCTGAGAAGGTGAAGGGGATGGAGCCGGGAATGGTCCGGACCATTTTGAGCTTCTTCGTGTCCCAAAAAGTGACTTTTTTCACATCCCCAACTTAAGCCGGACCTGAAAGAAAACAAGCCCGGCTTTGAATTTTACTATCCGCTTGCCAATGCCCGCTAGTTGACAGCTTTAAGGATGGCTTTGCTATCTTTGGCGGCATTAACATTGGGGTTTACCAGAGCAATTTTCCCATCCTTGTCAATGACGAAGGTCCACCGATTGATCGTAACGCCGCGAGTTAGCTTGATTTTCTTGCCAAAAGGCTCTCGCTCGATGGTCCCGCCTTTCCGGGTCGGAACACCAAATGCTTTAGCGATCTTACCCTTGGGATCCGCCAACAAGGTAAAGGGAAGCTTGTGGTATTTCTTGAACAAAGCATGGGTTTCCGGAGTGTCGCCACTTACTCCGATGACCATGACTCCATTGTCTTTCAGTTTCTTGAAGTCGTCTCGGAAACCACAGGCTTGTTTTGTGCACCCACCCGTGAAATCAGCCGGGTAGAAATAAACCACGATCACTTTTTTGCCGACATAATCCGAAGATTTCCATTTTTTGCCTTGGGCATCAACGCCTTGAAAGCTTGGAGCTTTGTCTCCCTTTTCCAACTTGGTTTCGCCGGCAGAAGAAAAGCTTCCGAGGGTCATGGCGAAAATCATTGCGAAACAACAAACCGAAAACATACAGCGCTTTGCAATCATTGAGGTAACTCCTTGAGGGTTAAACAATCAACATTCATCGTTACCGTACATTGAAGCGGAGCGCATGCAGTTTGGCCAATAAAAATTTACAGAGCTTTATAAAAACGGGGAAAATCAATCTTCAGGGACGCGCATTCCCCACGTGAAAGTTTACTCCGTGGTTCCGCCGCTTGTTTCGGTCCCGGGCGTTTCCGCAGGAGGCTCGGTTTGATTTTCTGAAGGAATCTCTCGAATGGACAACCCCAAAGCCACCCAGGTAGAACCATTAAAGAGCAAAGAGATGCCGAGAAATAAACCGATTACCCAGAGGGCCGAAGCCGGCCATTGCCGCCAGATCATTATTCCCAAAATCAGGTCAATGATTCCCCCCGCCAGAACCCAGCCATAACCGGCAAATTGATTGGTGAGGGAGGCAACGATTCGGAAAATCCCCCCGATAATAAGGGCAACGGCAATAAAGAGGGTCCAAAAAAGAAGTGCTTCCTCGGTCCGCTCCAGCATGACCACCCCTACCACGAAATAGAGGATTCCAACCAGGAGATTCAAAAAGAATCCTCCCCAACCTCGGGTCCAAAAGGCGGCAATAATCTGAAGAATTCCGCCCACGATCAAGAAACAGCCCAAAACGGTAATGACGGCCATACCGGCAATAAAAGGGGAACCAATCGCCAAAAATCCGAGCAGGATTAAGCCAATACCCAGGATTAAAAACCAGATCCATTTTTGTTTTAGTTCTTGCAATTCCTCAGTAAGAAATGACAGGGGAGGTGGTGTCGGCATTGTTGATTTCCTTTAGAAAGAGATGTTTTTTGTTGTTTGGGTCTACTTTATTTTTATAGGAACTTACCCTTTTGGAAACTTCTTCGACTGGCTATGAGATCATGGGTATTGTTTTTTTGGATGGGATTTACCGGAGGCAAGGGTGATATCACCGGACATTTTCCATTTAGTATCGGATTTCAAAGTAGCTGGATAGGACGGAAATAAGAAGACAATGAAAATCCAAAATTTATGTTACCTGCGATTCCATGGATTTCCTCAAATCAAAAGAGAAGGCTACCTGCTCAGCCCATTTAATCGCCGCATGACGAGAGCGGCATTTTGACCACCGAAGCCGAAACTGGTAGAAACGGCGGTTTTTACAGGGATTTCCCGGGCATTGTTGGGAACATAATCGAGATCGCATTCCGGGTCCGGAGTGGTATGGTTGATGGTTGGGGGCAAGACACCCCGTTGCAATGTCATGGCCATGGTAATGGCTTCGACTGCTCCGGCAGCCCCAATCAGGTGTCCCACCATAGATTTGATGGAGGAAAGCGGGATTGCTTTGGCATCTCCCTTGAACACATTTTTCACAGCCTGCGTTTCCATTAAATCATTGAGGCGGGTGCTGGTTCCATGAGCATTGATGTAATCAATATCCTTGGCATCCAATTTGGCTTCGCGTAATGCTTCCCGAATTGCCAGGGAGGCTCCTCGGGCTTCCGGATGGGGCTTGGTAACTGCGAAGGCATCAAAGCTGGATCCCATGCCCAAGACTTCGGCGTAGATAGTGGCTCCGCGTTTTTTCGCTCGTTCCAGATCTTCCAGAACCAATACGCCGGATCCTTCGCCCAAAACAAAGCCGTCCCGGGCCCCGTCAAACGGCCGTGAAACTTCTGCCGGTGGCCGGTTGCCGCGACTCAAAGCGCCCAGGGCGGTATAAGCGAGCAACATGAAAGGGTCGATGCGACTGTCTGCTCCGCCGCTTAACATAATGTCGGCGTCACCTCGGGAAATTAGCCGGAAAGCCTCCCCGACAGCTTGAGTGCCTGCCGAACAGGCGGTTGTTATGGTACTGTTGGGACCCTGAGCGCCGAGGGCCATGGAAATATGAGCGGCGACCATGTTGGGTAGGTATTTCAGTATCCATAATGGGAAAAGTTCCTGTCCGCCGGTTTTCCCTAGCTCAGGGATTTGCAGTTGGCCATTTTCATCGCAAGCTTCTACCAAGCAGGGCATTATCTCCGGTAAGTCTACCGGTACCAAACCGGTTCCCATAACCACGCCGATGCGCTCCGGGTTTTCCTTCTCTAAATTAAGCCCGGAATCCTGAACTGCTAATCCCGCAGCTCCCACGGCAAAACGCATGGCCCGGCCCATGATCTTTAGGCTTTTCCGCTGGGACGAGGGGATAAACGGAGATGGATCGAAATCGGAAACTTCGCCGGCGATTTTGACGGGGTGCTCACTGGCGTCGAAACTCTGGACAGGGCCGATTCCGCTTCTTCCATTGATACAAGCCGACCAAAAATTATCCTTTCCCACTCCATTAGGAGCAACGACACCGAGCCCGGTGACGACCACTCTGCGCATTTTTTGGCTCCCTTGTGGGTATTCGCTAAGATGCTTCGCCAACAATTACAGAAATCCATTTCTCCTTGGTTAACCAATGACTGGAGTTACACTTTCGGTTAAAAAGCTTCCATTTTCTCCACTTTAACCAAACCACTCATATTTAATCAATGGTGAATGTTATATCGAGAAGGAAGATTTTTGCTTTTGCTTTTAGGAACTGTCGCGGGTGTAATCTGTTTCAATTGATTTGTATTTGCGGGTGAAGAATCTTGGGGGGATTAATTGGGTTAAATGGGAGTTTATAGTTCCAATTGAAATGAAAATAGCCTCGGGATTCCGAGGCATATAGTCAGGTCTCATTTCCTATCCGGAAGGCTGAATTCCGGCAAATACAGCTACCCTGCCATCAACCCAAGTAGCGATTGATTATGTTTTCCAGCATTTCCTGGCGGCCGGAAACATTGGGAGACACATCACCCTTCTCCAACATGTATTTTTCCAAGTCGGCAAAGGTAACCTGGCCCGCTTCGATTTTCTGACCAATCCCCGTGTCCCAGGAACCATAACGTTGCTTGACGAAATCTTTAACGACTCCATCGGCCCGGATTTTGGCGGCAATCTTCAAACCATGGGCAAAGGCATCCATGCCGCCGATGTGAGCGTGGAATAAGTCTACCGGTTCAAAACTTTCCCGGCGGACTTTCGCATCGAAATTGATTCCACCGGGCGCTAGACCCCCCTGCTCCAAAATTACCAGCATACAACGGGTAGTCAGATAAAGATCGGTAGGAAATTGATCCGTGTCCCAACCCAGCAGCAGGTCCCCACGGTTTGCATCCATGGAACCCAAGATGTCATTACCGGAAGCGTAAATCAACTCATGCATCATGGTGTGGCCGGCCAGTGTCGCATGGTTGGTTTCCAGATTCAGTTTGAAGTGCTCTTCCAAGCCATAATTTTTAAGGAAGGCGAAACAATTAGCGGCATCGAAATCATATTGGTGCTTGGTCGGTTCTTTGGGTTTCGGTTCGATCAGGAATTGGCCGTCAAAGCCGATCTGCTTTTTGTAATCTACAGCGATGTGGAAGATTTTGGCCAGATGATCCAGTTCGCGTTTCATGTCAGTATTCCACAGACTGGAATAACCTTCGCGCCCACCCCAAAAGACATAATTTTCTCCGCCCAATTCTTTTGTTACTTCCAGACACTTCTTGACCTGGGCCGCCGCATAAGCAAAAGAATCCGCATTACAACTGGTCGCCGCCCCATGGACATAGCGAGGATTACTGAACAAGTTGGCGGTGCCCCATAGCAGTTTGATGCCCGTCCGTTGTTGCTCGTCTTGGAGGACCGCGACCACTTTATCCAAGTTGGCATTGGTTTCCGTTAAGTTGCTTCCCTCCGGTGCAACGTCCCGGTCATGAAAGCAGTAGTAGGGGGCTCCGAGTTTCTCCAGGAATTCAAACATGACGCGGACGCGTTTAATGGCCATGTCCACGGAATCGGTGCCGTCTTCCCAAGGACGCAAGGCACAGCCGGGACCAAAGGGGTCCGAACCCGTTCCCCGCATGGTGTGCCAGAAAGCAACGGCAAAGCGGAAATGGTCCTTCATGCTTTTGCCTTCTATTTGCTCGTCGGCTTTATAGTGGCGGAAACTCAAGGAATTAGTTGAATCGGAACCTTCGTAAGCGATTTTGTTTACATCCGGGAAGTATGCCATGGTGTCACCTACTGTCGGGAGGGAATATCTGTGTGTACAACAAAAACGATACGAAGCGGGAGGGGTTTCGCCAATATGGGGCGAAGTCAGATTGGCTGAATTCTGGTTAATTTAGATGCCACGGCTGAATTCCGGAAATCAAGCTACCAAGACTGAAAATTGGCGATTTTACTGAACCGGCAGCTTCCATAAGCGAAGGGTCCGGTCCATTCCCCCGGAGATGGCATAGCGGCCATTCGGGGAAATTGCCACGGCACTAATGCGGTCGGTATGACCTTCGAATCGGCGGAGTTCTTTTCCCGTTGCTACATCCCAATAACGGACGTAGCGATCATCTCCGCCGGTCAGCAACCGTCGCCCGTCGCGGGACAATGCCAATGCCGTGATCCACCCCGAAACCGGACCGGGGGAATATTTCTTCAGTTCTTTACCTGTACTTATTTCCCATTTGTGAGCCGCTCCGTCCCTGCAGGTATACAAGTAACTACCATCGGGAGAAAATTCGACAATATACACGGCGTTATTGTGTTCATCCAGCGAGCAAACTAATCGGCCGGTTTCGATGTCATAGACTCGGGCAGACTGGTCCAGAGAACCGCAGGCAACCAGTTTCCCATTGGGAGAAAAAGCCACACCGTACACAAAATTGCCGGGCCCGGTAAATCGGCGGCCTGCTTTCCCAGTGGTGACATCCCACAATTGCATAAACTTGTCATCGCAACCCACGAGCATTTTCCGGCCATCTCGGCTAAGGGCCACACCATTCACATCGATGGGATGGGAATAGCGGCGTTCTTCTTCTCCGGTGTGGACGTTCCACAAGCGTGCGGTCGAATCCCAACTGGAAGAAACAACCTGATTGCCGTTGGGATGGTAATCGACTCCCCACACCAGTTTGCTATGACCGCGGAAAACGCGGACTTCTTTGCCCTTGGCCAAGTCCCAAAGCCGGACGGTTTTATCCACACTGCCGGAGACCGCAAACCTGCCGTCAGGGGAAAAGGCCAAGCTTTTCACTTCATCGTCATGGCCTTCCAGTTTCTGATTTTGCTTGTTGATCACCAAAGTGGTACCCAAGGGGGTTCCCTGAATATGACCCGCGACCTGGTCCATTCGCCGGATTGCTTTGGTGCGATTCAGGCCGGTTAATTCAGGCAGCGCCTTGTTGTACCAGTAAGCTGCGCGAGCTTGCAGGTTGAGCTTTTTCGCATCGGCATATTTCTTGGCCAAAGCCCACCAGCCGTCGGCTAATTTCACCTGATCAGTACCATCTTTGGGCTTGATAAGATCCACCAGGGCTAACTTTTTCAATTCCACATCACTTCCCTTTGCCAGATATGGCAGTGCTTTGGGCCAGTTTTGTTTTTGCAAGCCGAAGTAAATTCCGATTTCCATATTAGCCTCTGCATCGCCTGGATTCCGGGCTGCCCGCTCAATGAAAGTTTGAATTTTGAAGAATGCCTTCTTCAGTTGTTTGACTTCTATAAGGCGGTTGCGAACCGAAACTACCAACTTCACAACTTTTGCCTTGCGAGCAGCTTGTTCGGCGACTTCCCCGAGCTTCAGGGCGTTTTGATAATCGTCAGCTTTGATGGCTCGAGATATGAGATTCAAGGAAAGCGTAGCTAGTTCTTTGTTTGCCTCTTTGCTGGATACCGACTTACCGGCGGTTGCCAAAGTTTTGATTTTCAAGGAGAAGGTATCCAGCTCAAATTGTCGCCCAAGTTCTTCGACGGCGGTCATGGCTAAAGCTAAGTTGCCCGCTTCCGCAGCCAACTTCCGAGTGTGCTGATACAGGAGGTAGCGATTCGAAGGGCTATCGGTACTTTGTTTTCCCTGATCGAACAGATATTCGGCTAACTTGGTTTTCTTCTCCGGAGTATCGGCGTTCTTAAAATCCTCCGCAAAAATATCTTGAATGAGTTTTTCCGACTCCGCCTGATCTTGCTCAGCAGGAATAGGCAACTTTTCTTGGGTTTCCTGCGACAAAAGGAGAAATGCGAAGCAAAAAATTCCAAGAAACAGGGTAATCGACCATTTTTGCATATCGACCTCGGTGATGTTTTGCCAGATTCCAAACTCAATGTTTTGACTGATACCAGCTGAAATGGCCGGTGTAAAGGATTGCATCGGAAACGATTCCAAAATAAGCTTTGTTGTTTCTATTGGTGTTCGCCGGAATCCCTGACATAATAGAGATAAATCATTTTTAGGAGCATAACAGTCTTCCCTTCTGAGGCTGTTCATGAAAAAGCCGGAAAAGCACTGTCTTTTGGTTGTAGACGATGAAGAGGATCTAGTCGACAGCGTCAAGGACTTGTTGCGTTTTGAGTACAAGGTCCTGGGAGCGACGCGCGCGATGGAAGCCCTCAAGCTCATGGACCAGCATCAGGTTCACATAGTCATGTCCGATCAGTGCATGCCGGAAATGACGGGAGTGGAATTTCTTTCCCGGCTTCGCGAAAAATACCCCGACACAGTTCGCCTCCTTTTCACAGCTTATGCCGACATCAAAGCAGTTATCAATGCCATCAATCAAGGCAATGTCTATCGCTATATCACCAAGCCGTGGGAACAAGATGATTTGTTGACGGTACTTCGGCAAGCCACTGAATATTATGACCTCCAAGCCGAACGCAAACGGTTGATGACGGAGCTAAAGGATAAAAATGAGCAGCTGGTAAATGCCAACCAGGAACTGAAACAAGCGAATGAATTGAAGAAAGCATTCATAAAGGTCGCCAGCCATGAACTCCGGACTCCTTTGACCATCGTAATGGGCATGGCGGACCTGGCTCACAAAACCCCGGGGGTTAAACCCCCAGTCAACGATTGGATCGAACGAATGTTTGTCGGCAGCCGCCGACTGAATGAGAAAGTCAACCAAATGGAAAAACTGCTCCTCGCGGACCGTTACGACCGCCAGTTGGTCCGTAGCAAAGTTGACGTGAAGGAGTTATTGGTATCGGCAGCAGAAGAAGTGAAAACCTTTGCCAATATTCGGAAACAGCAGTTGGAACTCGACATCGCAGAGGATGTTGGCACCATGGAGTTGGATCGGGACAAGATCAAGGATTGTATCCTTCAACTTCTGATCAACGCTGTAAAATTCACACCCGATGGCGGCAAAGTATCGGTTTCTTGCAAGCGTACCGCAAATGGAGTTGAAATCCAGGTATCCGATACGGGGGTGGGAATTGCCCCGGAAAGCATGAAAAAGATCTTCGATCCCTTTTTCACTCGCTTCGATGTCTCCAAACACAGTTCCGGGGTCTTCGAATTTGACCGGCGGGGACTGGGTCTCGGTTTGAGCGTGGTGAAGGCATTTACGGAAATGCACGGCGGAGAGGTAAGAGTTGTCAGCCAACCGAATCAGGGTTCGACTTTTACGGTCATGCTTCCGGATAACCAATTACAACTGAACGGCAACTGATAACTTTGACCGAACCTCGTCAATTGATTAATTGTTTAACTGGGAATGAGTAAAACTAGCTAAAATGGGAAATTTATTACATCTAATTTAAAGCCTTGTTAAGAAATCAATAGTTCAAAAAGAAAAATCTGCAATTTTTTGGAAAAAGTTTCTTGTTTTTTTCTCACGGGGGTTGTAATATTTATATGTCCTGCTGATTGATGATTTTGGTGACTGGGCGACGCCAAAGTAATCAACAGCAGGACTTTTTTTATTTATCCATACCATGTCATTCGTTGATCCTTCTCTCCACCAACATTATTCCCCACTGCGGGAATCTGATGCCGGATCAAATCCTTTTGATCTATTTAAAGTCTGGTACCAAT
Source organism: uncultured Alcaligenaceae bacterium (assembly GCA_964588185.1). Taxonomy (GTDB): domain Bacteria; phylum Planctomycetota; class Planctomycetia; order Gemmatales; family Gemmataceae; genus CAZPPD01. Next base: position 10,140 of record CAZPPD010000038.1, read on the forward strand.
ACGCAATCGATTCGAAAGTAGACCAACCCGAAGCGATGACGCTTGCCACCGCCACTCCCGATGGAATTCCCTCCGCCCGGATGGTGTTATTGCGGGGATTTGATGAACAGGGATTTGTCTTTTTTACGAATTATGAAAGCCGAAAGTCCCAGGAGATTCATGACAACCCCGTTGGCGCCCTTTTATTTTTCTGGCAACCATTGGACCGGCAAGTTCGAGTGGAAGGAAAACTGGAACGAACGACTCCCGAAGAGTCGGATGCTTATTTTCAGACCCGGCCCCGCGGCAGTCGAATTGGAGCTTGGGCTTCTCCTCAAAGCCGAGTGTTGGATAGTCGGGATGATCTGGAACGGCGATTTGCAAAGGTGATCGAAGAGTACGGCGAAGAAGGCCCGGTCCCAAGACCTTCGTTTTGGGGAGGCTACCGGGTGATTCCCAACGTAATTGAATTCTGGCAGGGTGGGGATAACCGCTTGCACGACCGGATACGATTTAAGTTGGAAGATCAGGTTTGGGTTGTGGAACGGCTGGCACCTTAAACATTCGCAGGGTGTCCCATTGAATTGGGTTTCAAATCCTTTGGTCTGAATGAAACATACCCGCCAAAATTCTCAAAGGACTTAACTTCCAATCAAAGACGCGGTGGATTCAGAATGGGAGGGGCGAGCAAAACATCCAAAATATTTGAAGAATCCCAAATCCAGTGGGACAGAGTTGGACAGCCCATTCGCAAATTCATATTGACAAGTAAGTGATTCCGGACAATCTTACCCAATTCATGCTTAGTTCTTAATTTCTTTGATTTACCCCTGTGGGGCAATGGCAACCTCCCCTGTAAATGATGTTTCCACAACGTCGAATGGTAGTCCCTCTTTGGAAGGCACTAAAACTTCGGGACACCACCAAAGTTTCTGGCTTTGGGTAATGTGTCTTACCGGAGTAGATTACTTCAGTACCCTTGGTTACCTTCCATCCATTGCCTATGAAGCAACGGGAGTGCTCGCTCCGGTTGCCACTATTTTGTTGGTGTTGGTGACCTTGTTCGGTGCCCTTCCCATCTACGCCTATGTGGCCGGAAAATCGCCCTTCGGGATGGGCTCTATTTCCTTGCTGGAACGCCTGGTAAGTGGCTGGACAGGAAAGTTTCTCATCCTGTCGCTGTTGGGGTTTGTGGCTACCGCTTTTATCTTTACGAAAACCTTATCCGCCGCTGATGCTGCGGAACACCTGGTGCACAACCCTCTGCTACAATCCATATTTCCAACCTTAACTCAAACTTTCTCGGCAGATACCCAAAGAATTCTCGTGACCTTGATCATGTTGATAGTCTTGGGAGCCATGTTTTTACGGGGATTCCGGGAGGTTATTGGACTGGCAGTGGTTATCGTCGGCGTTTATTTGTTGCTCAATTCCCTGATTATTATCAGCGGCATCTGGTTTCTGTTTACGCATCCGGAATATTTGAACCACTGGGTCGAATCAATTCATAATCCCAGCATGTGGAGCATTGAAGATCCCCCCCTAATCGGCGGGGATTGGGTCACCATTTTGTTGTTGTGTATCTTCTTTTTCCCGAAACTGGCTCTCGGTCTTAGCGGATTCGAAACCGGTTTGATGGTCATGCCCCTCATCAAGGGCGACCCCGATGATGAACGCGATAATCCTAAGGGAAGAATTCGCAACACCCGCAAGCTGCTCTGCACTGCGGCCATTATCATGTGCTTTTATCTGTTGGGGTCCTCTTTCGTAACCGCCACTTTGATTACTCCCGGAGAACACGCCGGGAAAGCAGCCAACCGGGCATTGGCCTTTTTGGCTCATGGAGAAGGCAGCACTAATATTAACCCAGTTCTCTTTGGATATTGGTTTGGATCCATTTACGACTTGGCGACTGTGGTAATTCTCTGGTTCGCCGGCGCCAGTGCGATGGCCGGCTTGTTGAATTTGGTTCCGCAATATTTGCCCCGCTATGGAATGGCCCCGGAATGGGCTCGTGCTATTCGGCCCCTGATTTTACTGTTTACCTTGATCAACCTGGTGGTTACCTGGATTTTCGGTGCCAGTGTCATGGCACAAAGTGGAGCCTATGCCACGGGAGTGCTCGTGTTTATCTTTAGCGGCTGCGCTGCGACGTTGATTGATCGTTTATGCAATCGCCCGTTGGGAAATCGTTCGCAAATGGCCAAGTGGTATGTTTCACTGATTGTCTTTTCGGTGATTACGGTCATCTTTCTGTACACCACCGTTTCCATCATGATCAATAAACCCGATGGCATGCTCATTGCCATTTGTGTCATCGTGGCCATAATCGGCACTTCCATGTATTCGCGGATGGTGCGCAGCACGGAACTTCGGTTTATGGGCTTTAAATTTGTGGATGAGCAGTCCAAGTTCCTTTGGGATTGCCTAAAGTACTTGGAATTTCCGGTGCTGGTGCCCCACCGCCCGGGAACGCGTTCCCTGCCCCTCAAGGAGGAGAGCATCCGCCAAGAACACCGCCTTACCCCCGATATTCCCATTGTTTTCCTCCAAGTAGAATTGGGCGATGCCAGCGATTTCTGGCAACATCCGGAGATGGAAATCAAACAGGAGGAAGGGCGATTTATTGTCAAGGTGACTCGCTGTGCTTCCATTGCTCACGTGATTGCAGCGATTGGCTTGGAGCTTTCCAAGGTGGGCAAGCCCCCCGAAATTCATTTTGGCTGGTCCGATGAAAATCCCTTGGCCGCCAATCTTGGCTTCTTGCTCTTTGGCGAAGGAAATGTGCCGTGGATGGTGCGGTCGCTTATTCGCCGAGCCCAACGCGACCCGGACCATCAACCTCGCATTATTGTGGGTTAGCGAGTAAAAAACCATTTCTCCCGATTGCTTTTTCCTTGCACCATTTCCCCACAAAAAACCATAATGTTTTAAGAATCATTTCGCTTTTCTGAATAAGGGTGTAATCCATGTCCACTTCAACAGTCTCCGCAAATCCAATTCCGCAACCACCATTAATCCGCTACAACGTTCTGGAAGAGGAACGCAATAAAGAGCGGTTTGGGTGGCTCAATTTTATTCCAGCCATGGGCGTTAGCGCTGTTTTTCACGGTTTATTGTTCGCGGTCTTTTTCTTTCTTGTGAATGGCCCCTCTACCATAGCCAACGGCGAATACTCTTTGGTGGACATCGAAAACCTTAAAAAGATCGTCGAAGATTCTAAAGTCGAACCGCAGAATGATCCCGGCCAAAAAGAAGACAACCTTGCGGAGAAGGAAGACATTCCTCTCACCGTAACGGATGTAAATCCAGACGCGTTGGAGCCCAGCCTGGACATCAACTTTCCGGACGTGATGAAGAAAGCGGAAATAAGTTCTCCCGGCAAGTTAAATGAGGATGAACCGGTAGGTGTATTCAATGGCAGCGAATTTGTGGTTCCTTCCTCGATTCCGCCACCCAAAGGATTTGGTGGTCCGGGCCAAGGTGAAGGCGGATTTCAATTGCCGGGATTAAATGGGAAATTTGGCGGCCTTGGCGGCGGCTATGGTCTCGAAGGGAGCAGATTAAAACCCGGAAGTTTTATCGAGGGACGATCCGCAGCGACAAAGGAGCGGGCACTCCTTCTGCACAAAGGAACTCCAGAAAGTGAAGCTGCAGTCGCTGCGGGTTTGAGTTGGCTAATTCGAGTGCAATCCCTGGATGGTGCTTGGCGGATCAATGGTGCCTTCCCTAATCCCGGGAACCTTCCTCCCCGCGAATCCGAAATTGGGGGCACGGCTTTCGGTTTACTCCCTTTTCTCGGTGCCGGATTTACGCACCAGCCGAAAAAAGGAAATCCGTACGACAAGCCCATTGCCCGTGCTCTTAAGTTCCTGATCTCCCGACAAGACCCGCGCACCGGTTATTACGGAGGGCGTATGTATGCCCATGCCTTGGCCACGATCGCCATGTGTGAAGATTATGGCTTAACCCAGGACCCCTACTACGCCCGTTCGGCACAAATGGCAGTCAATTACCTGGTGTCGGCTCAACATTCCGAAGGCGGCTGGCTGTATGGCCCCAATCAAAAAGGCGACACCTCGGTCATCGGTTGGTGTGTCATGGCTCTGAAATCCGCGAAGATGGCTGGCCTTCGCGTTCCGGACATCACCTTCAAGAAAGCAGTTCGTTATCTCGACTCCGTCTGCGACCGCAACAACGAAGGCTACGGTTATACCTCCAAAGGATCTCGCACCACCATGACGGCGGTCGGTTTGCTTTGCCGCCAATATCTACAAGGCTGGGGCCACAAAAACCTGCGCATGATTCAGGGGATTAACAACCACCTAAAAAAGAACCCACCCGGCAAAACGCGGAACATTTATTATTACTACTATGCCACTCAGGTAATGTTCCACTTCGGACATGAAGATTGGATTGCTTGGAACAAGGTAATGCGCGAGGACTTGATTAAACGCCGGGATCGATCTAAAAATCCCAAGACCAGCGGAAGCTGGAGTCCGGTAGGAGACCGCTATGCCGGGGCAGGCGGGCGTTTGATGGAAACTTCTCTCAGTATATTAACTTTGGAAGTTTACTATCGCTACTTGCCGCTTTATTACCGAGAAGCCGGCGAACGCCAACAAAAGTTACTGAGTGGTACGTGATATTTAAGGGGTTCGACATGCTTTCGCGTAGACCTGTCGTGGCAATTAAAATGCCCAACAATTGCCCGCTTGAAAGCATGCCACACATTCTTATTTTGCTTTTCGAGATCGGCTAAGCTAAAATTTCTTGTACCACGTTTCCATGCACGTCCGTCAGGCGGAAATCTCGACCTGCGTAGCGGTAGGTCAAACGGGTATGATCCAACCCCAACAGGTGAAGAATGGTCGCATGGAGGTCGTGCAGATGGACGCGACCTGCGACCGCATCGTATCCTTGGTCATCGGTTTGGCCGTGCTTGAATCCGCCTTTTACTCCGCCGCCGGCCAACCACATGGTATAACCTCGAGCGTTGTGGTCGCGGCCATCGCGATTTCGTGTGTCCGGGGT
>CAZPPD010000039.1:0-15042 GCA_964588185.1 uncultured Alcaligenaceae bacterium
TGCGTTTGCAATTCTTGTAAATCAGCCGACAAAAGTTCTTTCAGATTCTGATCGCTCATAGAAATAGCCTTTTGGGCGATAAAACGAATAATTGGACTCCCTTTGAATTGTAACCTAAGTTTGCAGGTAGGGTATAGTAGGCGCCAGTTCGTTTTCCTCGGCCGAGATCAAGAATGCCTATCCGTAAAGAAGCCAATGTTGAGCCCATTCAGGGGTACCGTCTTATTCATCTCTTGGGTAAAGGGGGCTGTGGGGAAGTTTGGAAATGCGAAGCTCCCGGCGGCCTTTTTAAAGCCATCAAATTTGTCTACGGCAACCTCAATGGACTCGATTCGGAACGAGGGGCTGCCGAAGGGGAACTGAAGGCCATCGACCATATCAAAAAGATTCGCCACCCCTTCTTGCTCTCCATGGACCGGGTTGAGTGTGTGGAAGGGGAACTGGTCATCATCACTGAACTGGCGGATACTAGTTTGGATCATCGCCTGGAAGAATATCAGTCGGCCGGTTATCCGGGGATTCCCCGGGAGGAGTTGCTGGGCTATCTGCGAGAAACGGCGGAAGTTTTGGACCTGTTGTATTTCCAATACGGACTGCAGCATTTAGATGTTAAACCCCGAAATTTATTCCTGGTCAGCAAACACATTAAGGTCGCCGATTTTGGATTAGTCCATGCTCTGAATCATGAGAGCGGCAAAGAGACCAGTCTTGTCAGTGCAGTCACCCCGCTGTATGCTTCCCCGGAATTATTCCAGAAAAAAATGAGTTCCCGATGTGACCAGTATAGTTTGGCTATTACTTATCAGGAATTACTGACCGGGACACTCCCCTATGAGGGGACCAATTCACGGCAGTTATTAATGGCTCACGCCATCACGAAACCGAATCTGGAAGCCTAATCCCCCGAAGATGAGAAAGTTGTCGCCAAGGCCATTTCAAAAGATCCCGAAGAACGATTCGCCAGTTGTACCAGCTTCATCGAGGCTCTTATCCAATGCCGACAAAAGGCCGAATCGAAGGGAGAGGAGAATAAGCCCGCCGGGAATTCCATACCGGTAAAACCTGCCGATCTTTCCGACCCCGGCACCGATACCGATAACCAATTTCATCACTTGACTGTGCCCGCCCGCCCCACTGTTTACAAGAACCCGCCGGTCACCCCGGCGACGAAAGATTTCAACTTTCAGGAGTGCTTGGCCACTACGCCTCTGTTAGAAGTTTGGTTGGTGGAAACAGCGCGGGAAGAAAAGAAGGTTATTAAATTCCTTTACGGCGCATCCGGACCTTCAATCAAGCAACAACAAGAAGCCTTGATGCGTCTGCAATCCCTGGATCACCCGGCAATTAATCCGGTGGAGGTTTTAGAATGCAGCCCGGGGAGAATCACGCTCCTCACGGATTACATTGGCCAGTCATTACGGGATTATCACAAGAAATTCCTCAGTCGCAATGTCAGAGGGATTCCGCGGATAGAATTACTGGACATTTTGCGGACTGCCGCCGAATCCCTGGATTATCTTTATCGCCAACATTCGGTCCAGCATCTGGGGCTGAATCCCCGGAATCTCTTGTGGACCGAGGGCCGGTTGGTGATTGATGAATTCGGCTTTTTGCAACTTATTTGGCTGCCTGCCGGACAGACGTCAACCCAACGGAACAAGCGTTATTCCGCACCGGAAGTGTTCAAATCAAAAGTTAGTCCGACCAGCGACCAATACAGCCTGGCATTGATTTACGCCGAATTATTGACCGGTACATTTCCGCGGGCCAAACCAAATTCAACCAGCGGCTTGACCATCAACTTGGATTTGCTGACTCCCACGGATCGAGAAATTGTGGCCAGAGCGTTGGATTCCGACCCGAATAAACGCTGGTCCAGTTGCACCGAGCTGATCGATGCCCTGGAACAAGGCGATTCGGCGAGCGCTCGTGAGGAGAGTAATCAGGATGAATTCTCCATCATGGTGCAATCTTCTCTGCCGGCTGCTCGCGAGATAAGTTTGAAAAATTCCAAGGAGACCTCGAGAAAACTGAAAAGAATTCTGTCCGAGCTGATTCGTAGCGGCGGCGGATCGGCAGAACCCATTTCTATCGATCAACCTCCGGAGTTTTCTCCCGACCGGCAGGTTCTGTTTCATCGCTTCACCGCAGGTTTACCCTTGGGAGAAGCCCGTTTAAAACTGAATTCTCTGCGCGAAGAATTGTTCGGCCAGCAGATCAATGATGACCCCCAGTTCTATGTGTTCCATGTCAGCATGCCCAGCAGGTTTTGGGAACAGTGGATTGGCCGGCAACCGGGTTTGGAGATTTCCATTTCCCTGGCCCAGCACCATCCCCTGGTGGCAACCCCCATCGAAGTGACCATCAACATCAAATCTTTCCAATGCAATAAGAAACGCGGCAAGGAATTGGTCGAAGAAGTGGGAACTTCTATCCTGGAACAGATACGCGCCTGCTTGCTGGTCAATTCGGAAAAACGCGTCCAAGAGCGGCTGCTCTGGCCTCATCCGGTTGAAGTGTACCCGGTGCAACCCAACGGAACCTTTGGTGAGAAAATCAATTGCCGCGGAAAAGACTTATCCCTTACCGGCATCGGTTTTTATCTTCCTCATCAATTGGAAACCTCCGAAATCCAGGTGTATCTTCCTGCGACAAAGAAAACTCAACCGGTTTCCATTGCCGCCACACTGGTGCGGGCTAAACCTTGTGTCGACGGATGGTATGAAGTGGGGGCTCTTTTCCGGTTGACCAATTCCCGGAATAGCACTGAAGAGATTTGTATGAAATGAGTCCCAATCGCGGGACTCAATGAGCCATCCTATCCGATTCTTGCGATCCAACTGTCAACTCCACCGATGCAGGGCTATTCTGACTTCGAACCCAGAGTAATTGCCCACCGATGCAATTAAGAACAAGCCACCAAACCAAAGCAAAGATCAAAAAACCGTGAAACAGGAACGCCGCCATTAACAGACCACTAAAGAACATGACTAATACTGCACCGAAAAATCTCCAATCAATGACAATGCTCATCATAATAAAAGCAAACGATGCAAGCGAAGCAAACGCCGGGAAGAATTCAAACATGACATGACCACGGAGGGTATTCAAAGATCCCAAATTAAAGGCCAATAAGAAATAGGCAATCCAAACTCTGCGAATAAACATTTCCAGCGAAGTCACTGGTAAGTCAGCAGGGCGTTGTCCACAGGTCACTCGGAAAATAACCCACATGCCCAACAATTCACCGAACCAGATCGATAAATAAGGGAGCGGCTCATGATAGTCCAACACTATGGTGATGTAATAACAAGCCAAGAATGCCGCTAGGTGCAGCCAACCGATTATTATTAAAGCCAATCCCCAATTTCGTTTGCGTGCGAGGATGATCAGTTCGCTTTTCTGGTCGGGACCGGCAAATTCTACTTCCAGTAGGCTTTTGCAGAAGTTGTTCATTCGCATTCAACAGGGTTGGAAAAAAAGCTGCCGAAGAAATGAATGTAGAGTCTAAAAGAAATTCACCCCTTGCAAAAAGAGTGATGAGGCGGAGCTTTTTGAAATTTCCCGGATATGGGTTAACTAATCTACGTAATCGTTGGAACTGACAAATACGATCCCATTCTAATCGGCAAGATCATTCGCTTTTACCTCCGGTCCTTTGGGCCCATATCCACTTCTCATTCCAAGCGCTTAATCAAGACCAAGGATTTTCTACCGCTGCGGTCGTAATTTTCTTTTCGCGATGCGGGAAGATCCTCTGGAGTACCAACTACATAACCGCCCTTTTTCACGAAGTAGTTGAAGGTTTGCGTCGACAAACAAAATATCTCGACGGCTCCCATCTCCCGGGCTTTGGCTTCCGTGTAAGACATCAGCCGCCCGCCAATCCGTTGGTTTTCATAGTTGGGATGTACACACACGCAAGCCATTTCCGCTTTCTTTTCCGGTGGATAGTAATGCAAGGCGATGCAAGCCACCGGAATGCCATCGATGTCAAAGACGAAAAAGTTTTCGATCTGGTTTTCGATTTCCTCCTGGGTACGCTGCAGGAGTTCTTCGTTTTCAATGCCATTGCGAATAAGAGAATGAATGGCCCGGGCATCCTTTTTTTGGGCCGGGCGAATGGCCTGGTATTCATTGGCGTGAACCAAAGTGCCGATGCCGGCGTTGGAAAAAACTTCCGCCAACAATCCCTCTTCCACCCGGCCGTCAATGATATGTATTCGAGGAACTCCCTTATTGGCAGACTGAATGGCATGTTTTAATTTGGAAAGAACCAAGGGGGGAACCTTCTCGGGGCAGGTGTGCAACAATTTTTCCGCTTCTTCTACTGCCAGCTGGCGAATCAATTCCGGTTTCGATTCGTCGGACACAATTCGGATTCCTTCTTCTGGAGTCAGAAAAACCAATTTCACCGCTTGCAAAGCGGCCGCAACTTCAACCGCAACTGCATCCGAATTCAACCGGTAAGTTTGTCCTTGGCCGTCAATTCCCAAGGGGGAAATTACCGGAATGATCTGATTGTCCAAAAGAGATCGCAAAATGTTTTTCTCGATACGCTCCACCCGCCCGGTAAATTGAAAGTCTATTCCCCGAAGAATACCGGCTGGGTTGGCGACGATACAATTGGCATAAGCACCGGCCAAATCGATTGCCGAAAATCCCTCGAGTATTTGATGCGTCACCCGGTTGGCACAGGTGATTGCCAGTTCGAGCGTGGAGGCATCCGTAATTCCGGTGCCGTCATGGTTGGATGGCGTTTGCCCCATTCGGTTGGCAAATTCCTGGATCTGATAACCGGCACCATGAACCAGAACGACTTCGATCCGCAGGCTCCGCAGCAAGGCGATGTCCAAAAGAATGTTGCCAAGATTGGAATCGGCAACAATGCGGCCGTCCAAGGCAATCACGAACAGTCTTTCCCGATACTGGGGAACATAGTGGAGGATTCCCCGAAGATCCGCGAGCCGTTGCATCCGAGAAATTCTCCTTGATTACAGATGCCTCACATTAATGTAGAGCTAAAAGTTATGGTAAAATAATGATGAGCTTTATTCGCAAATTAAGTTTGACAAACGACAAGGTTTTATTACTCTAAAAATACCCCTTTGGGAATTATTTCATTTTCGAAAAAATATCAATCAGTTTATCCCGTCACTATTTGCCCAGTTGCTTATTTATTATTTCAGATGAAGGTTTGCTTGGGGAATTAACCCATTGAAAATTCCTTAGGCTACCCGTTGCAAATTCCTTCTCCCCCAAATCTAATACTCTGGATTTTGTCCTTAAGGTTCATTTCAAATCATGGCCACTCTCGATCAACTTACTACCGATGTTACGGAACTCCACGCCAAAATCCAAGAATTGGACCAACGTGTGAACCGCTTGGGAAATTCCAACCAGGATCTGCTTTGGTTCAAATCAATTCTGGAAAACATTCAGGATGCGGTGATTGTTACCAATCCGGACGGCAAAATCATTTACTGGAATTCGGGAGCCACGGAAATCTTCGGATTTACCGAAGAGGAGATGATCGGCCGCTATTACTACGAGCGATTCAAGGAGCCGATACGGTCGCAAGTTCAGCAATGGATTCAAAAAATATTGCTGGGGGCTGAATTTAATGGCGAATGGAAAGATACCCGCAAAGATGGCTCCCCTGTTTGGATTGATTCACGAGTCGGTCCGTTAATCGATTCCCAGGGGACGATTTCGGGACTCATTGGGGTCTCCCGGGATATTTCTGTGCGCAAGAAATTGGCCATCGAAAAGGAGTTGATGGAACGGAAAATTCACGACACCCAACGATTGGAAAGCCTGGGAGTTCTCGCCGGGGGAATTGCTCACCGCTTCAATAATTTGTTAACCGGAATATTGGGGAATACCCGCTTGGTGGAAAAAGAATTGCAACAAAAATCCACTGCCAGGAACTTTTTAAAGGAAATAGAATCCTCCGCTTTGCGGGCGGTGAACCTTTCCCGCAAAATGTTGGATTCTTCCGGCAAAGGCGGCTTTGTTCCTCAGCTAGTTGATATTAACCGCCTCCTTTGGGAGGGGCAGGACCTGATGAGCTTGTTCCTGTCCCCGCAAGTAGAGCTAAAATTTGAACTCGGGGAAAACCTTCCCGAAGTCGTGGTGGACAAATTTCAAATCCGGCAATTAGTGATCAACCTGATTGCCAACGCCTCCGAAGCCATGGAAAAAACCGGTGGTTCGGTGAAAATATCCACCAGGCTGGAATCCGCGGAGATTTCCGATTTCTCAGACGCTTTGTTGTCCCCGGAGTTTTCTCCCGGACAACATCTGGTCCTGGAAGTTTGTGATACCGGACCGGGAATCCCTGAAGATCTTCAGACCCGCATTTTCGATCCCTTCTTCACCACCAAATTTACCGGACGCGGCTTAGGTTTGTCGGAGGTATTGGGAGTTGTCCGCAGCCATTGGGGAGGGATGCAAGTTGCCTCCCATCTCGGAAAGGGAGCGACCTTCCGCATCTTCCTTCGCCTTGGAAATCAATTTTCCAAGAACCTCTCCGACAAAAGTCTCTTTCAAACTCGCAAAACAGTTTTGTTGGTTGATGATGAAGAGGCCATTCGCCAGGTTGCCCGCCAGATGCTGCAACTGGAAGGATTCGATGTAATCCAAGCGGCAGATGGCTTCGAAGCTTTGCATCAGTACCACCAGTACCCGGGAAAAATATCCCTCATCCTCCTGGATTTGAACATGCCGCATCTGGATGGAGAAAAGACCTTCGCAACGCTTCGAAATCTGAAGTCGGAGGTTCCCATAATTGTCATGAGCGGATTTAAAGCCGAAGATCTTCCAAGAAAAGTTGTAGACCTCGGGATGGCCGGATATTTACAAAAACCATTTCGCTATCGAGACATGGTTGCCGTCCTGAAAAAAGTACCGGCCGAATGTGAGCACCAACGCACAAAGCCAAGTTAGGATTCGGCTCTCCCCAGATGTGGCCCTCCAGTACTCCCGTCCCCGCTTGCTCCAATCCCTCTCGCTGATAATGTTGTTGAAGCCGTAGTAGGTGAGGTCCGTAGAAAATTTCTCTGCTCTTGTCCGGACAGAAGAAAAGGTGTCAGGACATTCCAACAGTCCCAGGAAACAAATCCAAATAATATACCTTTATACCTGGCACCTTTTCTTCCCCACAACCAGTTGGACTCAGAATAAGTTCCCCGGATCTGGTTTAGAATCCTTCCGCTCCTTGCTCGCTTTTTTCTCAGCCTCCTGCTCGACTTCTTCCCAATTCACCAGAAGAACCGGCGGCGGGATCACGCGTGCAAAAGAGGCTCGTTTCACCGCTTCGTATCCTTTGCCGCCCCGATTGGTTACCTCCGGTTTTCGAGGAGTAAATTCCAGGACTTTGCCGCCCGAAGTCTCTACCAGCAGCCGGTCGGAGAAATCGGTCACCAATCCCCCGCCCAGGCAGGTATCTTTTTTCTCCAGCTTTATGCCGATCACTCCTTTGCCAACTCCCGAGAGAATGTTGATCTGCTCAATCGGGAACTGAATGACATGGCCGCTTGCCGAAGCTAAAAAGAGGGATTTCTCATTCGACAGAACGGCTGCCATCACCACCTTGTCTTTGTCTCCCAGCCGAACGAAACGCCTGCCCAACTTCGTCGATGCCACGCGAAAAGGGGCAAATGGGGTTCGTAAGACTTGCCCCTGAGCCGTCACCACCAAGAGATAAGGACCGCCCGGCTCGCCGTTCGTCGGCGGCTCTTCCGCCGGGACAAACCTCGTGTCCGTGGTGATGGCATTGACAATGCGGACTTCATCTCCAAGCCGGAAGAATTTTCCGATGGGTTCCCCATAACCGGAACTTACCGGAATCTCATTAAACCGCATGGTGTACGCCGTTCCGTCATCCGCAAAGAAAGCGACGTGATCCAGGGTGCTTCCCGGAACCACTGTCAGAACTTCATCTCCATCCCGAACGCGTGTGTTGAGCTTGCCCTCGTCGTCGGTGGAAAGGCGGCCGACCCTTTTGATCCAGCCATCTCGAGTCACGACCAGGTTGGTATTTTCCCGGACGATGTAAGCTTCGGGGTCAAAATCCAAGGCAACATCGGCTGTGGCGATTCGCGTTCGCCGCCGACCGGGGAACTTGTCCGCCAACTCATTGAGTTCTGTTTTGACTACATCCCAGAGTTTTTTGTCGGAACCCAGAATTGCCTCGATCGCCTTGGCTTGTTTCTTCTTCTCCTTCAGCTCATCCAGGATTTTCTTGATTTCCAACTGGGCGATGCGGTAAAGCATCACCTCTAAGATCGCATTGGCCTGAATGTCATCCAGATCAAATGTTGCAATGAGTTTTTCCGCGGCATCGGGTTTCCCTTTGCTCTCGCGGATAATTCGGATGGCCTCGTCCAAGGCACTAAAGATGATGCGGAAGCCTTTTAGGACATGAATGCGTTTGCGAAGCTGCTCCAGTTCATATTCAAAGCGCCGCCGCACCGTGGCAAAACGAAAGTCCAGGAAATAGCGAAGGATTTGATTGAGACTTATTCCTTTGAGGGGCTGCAATCCCTTGCCATCCGCCCGAGGAACCAGGCACGTCATGTTGTAGGAGAAATTGTCCTGAAGGGGAGTGTGTTTATACAAATAGGCCATGACCACTTCCGGGTCAGCACCACTCTTCATTTCCAGGACGATGCGGATGCCATCCTTGGCGTTGGATTCATTGGCGAGACCGGTGAGTTGCGGCAGCTTGCGATGGGCGATCAGTTCGCCGATAGTTTCTTCCAGTTTTCCTTTGTCCACACCATAAGGAATAGAGGTGATCACAATCTGCTCGCGTTTCCCGAAGTGTTCGACCTTCCACTCTCCTTGGATTTTGATCGTTCCTGTCCCTTCTTCGTAGATCTTTCGTAAAGTGGAGCGGTCCGTAATCACTTGCCCGCCGAGAGGAAAATCGGGACCTTTGAGTTTATCCAACAGCTGAGCGGTTGTGGCTTCCGGCTCATCGATCAGGTGAATAGTCGCTTTGATTACATCTCCCAAGTTATGCGGCGGGATATTGGTCGCCATGCCGACGGCAATCCCGGAGGAACCATTCACCAACAAGTTCGGGAACTGAGCCGGCAGCACTTCCGGTTCTCGTTGCGAGCCATCGTAATTGTCCCGCATGTTGACGGTGCGTTGCCGCATCTCACTCATGAGATGTTCGGCCAATAGAGTGAGTCGGGCTTCGGTATATCGCGAGGCGGCCGGTGGGTCCCCATCGACGGAGCCAAAGTTGCCGTGCCCCTCAACCAGGCAGAAACGCATGACAAAATCCTGAGCCATCCGCACCAATGCATCATAGATTGCCGCATCTCCATGGGGATGGTAATTCCCCATCACATCCCCGGCGATTTTGGAGCACTTGCGCGGCTTGGCATCGGCATAGAGGTTGAGATCGTTGTACATCGTGTACAAGATCCGCCGATGCACCGGTTTTAATCCGTCGCGGACATCCGGAAGGGCCCGTGACATAATCACGGACATGGCATAATTTAAGTAGCGGTTTTGAGTTTCTTCGACGATGGACGAGGGATGAATCACTTCTGCCATAAAGAGGATCTTCCTTGCCTTGAATTAATCCTTGATTGTTTTGCTTGCCTACATTGTTGATTATACAGACAGGAACTTCAAAAGATTTTTATCAATGCGGGTTAACAGGACCCAGGTTTGTTCATGAAAATAAAAAAGCTCCACTCTTGGGATATGACTCCCAAAGAAGCCGTTGTCTTACAAAAAGTATTGGCCGATCAGGTGGAAGAAAAGCCGTCCTTGGAACAGTTTGACCTGATCGCCGGAGCCGACGTTTCCTTTACCCGCTTCTCCAAGATTTTCTTTGCTTCCGTTGTGGTTCTGCGAGCCAGAGATTTCTCGGTCGTGGAATGCAAAAGCGTTCGCCGTGAGGTTCAGTTCCCTTACGTCCCCGGATTGTTATCTTTCCGCGAGGCCCCGGTATTGTTGGATGCTTTTGCCAAGCTTCGGTCCAATCCGGATGTGGTGATGATCGATGGCCATGGACTTGCCCATCCGCGCCGGTTCGGCATTGCCGCTCATATGGGTTTGTGGTTGCAAATTCCTTGCATCGGTTGTGCCAAGTCTCTCCTCTGCGGTACGTTCAAAGACCCGCCCCAAAAGATCTGTTCCTTCAGTCCCCTTACGGACAAAGAGGAGACCATCGGGCGAGTGGTCCGCACCAGGCAAAATGTCAAACCGGTGTTTATTTCCGTCGGCCATCGAATTGACTTGGCATCTGCGGTCCAGGTGGCTTTGCAGATGTGCCGGGGATACCGAATCCCGGAGCCAACCCGATTAGCACACCACTATGTAAATGCTTTCCGCAAAGAAAATGGGCAGTAGTTGGGAATCATTTCCAACAAAAAGAATCCGGCAACAAAAGTAAGATCTAGACTCCTCGGCTGTCTAACAAGCAGGTTTTCTTGCCGGCAAAATCCTTCTTTATTTTCGATAATGCCAAGTAAATCTGTGAAGTACTTAACAAAAACCACTTTCGTCGCAGACCACAAAAATATTCGCCAAAGTACCTGAATATCCCCAAGAAACCGCATTGCCCTGGGAAATCCAGACGTCTAGAATTGTACCAATGGTTTTTCCCAGAGCCGGCCTTTTTGCGAGCCTAATAATTATGGAGAGAAAGCTCTGGTTTCTAAAGAAGTGCAACTTGTTTGAAGGTTTGACCGAAGAACAAGCCGAGAAATTAGACCATCACGCCCTTATTCGCAAATACAAACGCCAGTCCATTATTTATTCCCCCACCGAACCCGGCCAAAGTGTTTTGGTGCTCGCCGGCGGACGCGTTAAAATAAAAGATTTGACCCCTGACGGCAAAGAAACGATTCTCGCCTTTATTGAAGAAGGGGAGATATTCGGTGAGCTATCCATCCTGGATGGAGACTCCCGTCAGGAATATGCCGAAGCGGTACAGGATTCGGAAGTCCTTTTACTCCCCCGGCAAAACATGCTGTGGTTGATGGAGGAGCGCAGCGACTTGGCTCTCTCCATAACCAAACTAATTGGACTTCGCCGCCGCCGGATAGAAAACCGCCTGCGAAATATCTTGTTCCTGCCCAGCCGGGAACGCATGCTCCGCATGTTGGCCGAACTGATTGAATCGCATGGGGATTTACACGGAAACCAATGCTTCATCCGCCTGGCTTTATCTCACCAGGAATTAGCCAGTTTGATTGGAGTAACCCGCGAGACCGTTACTTCCGTGTTGGGGCACCTGCAAGCGGATGGGCTGATTCGCGTGCAGCGCCGGAAAATAACCATTACCAATGTTAAGGGATTGTTGGAAGAATGTGCCCGCCCCGGAAATATCCACCGAGTCATTTCTCCAACTCCCCAGAAAGCCCCCGTTCGAGGCGAATTGTAGTGTGTGAACTATCTTACGGATTTTTAATTCTCATACGGCGAATATAATATAAGCAAATTGTGGATGATTCTTAGGAGCGAACAATGGCCCGTAAAAGTGTTCCAGGTAAAAATCCGCCGCCATGTGCCTGGAATCCTTGCCCTCAAGGTAAATTCAGTGATTTGGCTGAAAAACTGGACCGTCGCCGCCAACGCAGGATTTTCTTTAAATCCGTTGGAGCGGCCGCTGGTGTGGCTGCATTTGGTGGCCTGGCCTTATGGTTTGCTTGGCCCCGAGAGTTAGCTTGTTCCGATTTTCAACAGCTGGCCATGGAATGGGAGTCTTTGACTCCGAGTGAACGCGACCAAGTCCGACAACATGTTTCCCACTGCACTGACTGCCAATCCAGACTTCGCGAGTCAAGACTAAAGCAGATAGGAATTAATCTCTAAGGGTGGTCCCAAGTAAAGTACTTTGAGAATCCGGGCGAGCATGCTTCAGACCATTAGGTGGATACAAACCCAGTGGGACACCCAATCTCGTGGCAGAAAACTATAAGACTTCTCCGCTTTTCAGACCAATGTGCTTCTTCCAATCCCTGTCATTTCGCTCGGGGAAATCACTTCGATAATGGACTCCCCGGGATTCTTCCCGTAGTAACGCCGATCGAACCATACAATGAGCAACCGTCAATAAATTCTGCAACTCCCAACCTGCCGAAGAGGGAAACTCCAATCCAAGCACATAACGCCGCCAAAAGGCAATCTTTTCAGCCGCTTCCTCCAAACCGGCTTTTTCCCGAACCACTCCCATGTTGCGAACCATTAAACTCCGCAGGGAATTGGTGATGTCGGCAACGTCCAACGAACCATTTGCTTCTTGGCAACCCTTGTTGGAAACGAAAGGAGCGGTTAGAAAGTCTGTAGAATGACCTGCTGCTTCGGCGGATCGTTTGCCCGCTTCCGCTCCGTATACTAATCCCTCCAATAAACTGTTGGATGCCAGCCGATTGGCCCCATGCAAACCACTGGAGGTGACCTCTCCCGCAGCCCATAAATCCGGTAACGAAGTGCGGCCATACAAATCGACTTTCACTCCGCCAATCATGTAATGGGCACCTGGCCGAATTGGGATCTGGTCTTTGGTGATGTCCAAACCGAACTTGCGGCAAACCTTGGCGATGCCTGGAAACCGGTGCAGGACCAATTCACTCTCCAGATGGGACAAGTCCAAGTAGACATTCGGATGGCGCGTCTGCTCCATGCAGCGATAAATCGCCCGGGCCACAATATCCCGGGGAGCCAACTCCGCCCGCGGGTCCACCGACGGCATGAAACGCTCGCCATGTTTGTCGCGCAGGTAGGCACCTTCCCCGCGCACCGCTTCGCTGATCAAGAAGCGGCTGGAACCGGCGACATAGAGAACCGTGGGATGGAATTGCATAAACTCCATGTCTTGCAGTTCCACCCCGGCACGATAGGCCGCCGCCATGCCATCGCCGGTAGCCACGGAGGGATTAGTGGTTTCCCGGTATACTTTGCCGGTCCCTCCACTAGCCAGGATGGTTTGTTTCGCCCAGATCAAGATACATCCCGCATCCGGTCTGGAAACCAATGCCCCGGCACAACGGCCTTCATGTGTCAGCAAGTCCAAAGTGAACGTGTTATCCCAAAGGATGATATTGGATCTCTGCCGGGCCCGGGCGATGATTGCCCGCATGACTTCGTGGCCGGTTGCATCTCCCAAGGCATGCACGACGCGGCGATGACTGTGTCCTCCCTCTCGGGTTAACGCCAGATGCCCATCTTCCTCATCAAAATGAGTCCCCCAACCAATCAGGTCCTGGATCTGTTGAGGGGCTTCGCGAATGACCTTCTCGACCACCTGCGGATCGCAGAGCCCACCCCCAACGGAAATGGTATCCTCGATGTGATTTTCAAAGCGGTCTTCCTCCGAAAGCACTCCGGCTATTCCGCCTTGGGCGTAGGAGCTGTTGCTTTGTTCGATTTTATCTTTGGTCACCACCAAAACATCCGTGTTGGCCGGCACTTCGAGTGCCGCTCGCAAACCGGCGATGCCCGCACCGATGACCAAGATATCGGTGAAGAAATGAGGAGTTCGTTTCGGGTTAAAACCGACCAGGTAACGGGGAAATTCTGACATGGATTCTTTTCAATTAAAAATGCCCGAAGAACCGCATTCGTCGATCTTCGGGCGGTATTTGAACTTCGCAGCTAAATTCGAAAATTCAGCCGGTGATGGTTAATTCTTTTTCCGTTGCCCGCTGGTCAGCCGCCGATAAATGGAATCCAGTTCCGGCGGGGGCAATCTCCTTCCGCTTTCCAGCGGTTGATTTTCTTCAGGCTTGGGCGACAGGATTCGCCGGGGACCTTGGCTGGGCAATAGACTGGGAATCGATCCGGGAGCTTTTAAATCCTGCTTGGTGTTGTTTCGGCGTTGGGCATATTCCTGGGCTTGCCGCAGAAATTCTTGCGCTTGTTCTTTGGTCCAATTCATTTTGCGGAGATTTTCCGGGGTTAACATTTTCTTGAGTTCTTCCAACTGCAGGACACCGCCTTTCTCCGCAAATTCTTTGGTGGCGGAGAACTTTGTGGATTTGTCGAGGATTCCTTTGTTGTTTTCTTGCGGAATCTTATTTCCCGGAGATCCACTGTTTCCTTTGCCTTTTTTCGTCAGTTGTTCAAACTTTTGGAGCTTTTCCATGATGTCTTCCGCCGCTTTGCGGGTCCCGCGATCTTTGGCTTTTTTCGCCAACTCCTTAAGGTCTTTCAAAACCTTCTCCCGGTTTTCCGATTGATCCAGTTTGTTTTTCTTGATGTACTTTTTGATCTCTTCGACATCCTTTTTGGTTAACCCGCTTTTCTTTCGAGCTTCCTCAAACTTGGATTGGTCTTCCAGATCTTTCAGAAGATCTTCTGCTTTTTGGCGTACTTCCGGATCTTTGCTCTTCTCAACAATCCTCTTGAGATCCTCCATGGTTTTCTTCTTGGCTGACGCGGATTCCGGCGGATTGCCTTTGAGGAGTTTTTGCAGGGATTCCATTTCTTCCTTGGTAAGTTTCTCCTCCTTTTGGACCGGGTCTTGGTTTCCGGGATCCTCTTTGGATTTTTCCATGACATCCTTCAGGATTTCTTGAGCTTCTTTACGGCGTTCGGGATCTTTGCTTTGAGCCTTCTTGGCCAATTCCTCCAGAGCTTTCTTCCGCATCTCCGGGGTATTGAATTCCTTATCCTTTACTATTTCTTCCAGAGACTTCTTTTGGTCCTTGGTTAATTTATCGCCATTGGCATCTTTCCCGTTCTTATCTTTGGATTGTTCGATCATGTCCTTGAGGATTTCGCGAGCTTCTTTACGGCGTTCGGGATCTTTGCTTTGGGCATCTTTGATCAGTTGGTCCAAAGCTTTCTTCCGCATTTCGGGAGTATCCAGTTTGTTGTCTTTGAGTAACTTTTGGATGTCCTCCTTTTGTTTTTTAGTTTGGCCCTTTCCAGTTTTGGTCGGATCACCCTTCCCGGCTTTAGTGGAATCGCCCTTACCTGTTTTCGTCGGGTCGCCTTATCCGGATTTGGTGGGATCTGCCTTCCCGGATTTGGTGGGATCAGCCTTCCCGGCTTTAGCTGGATCAGCCT
>CAZPPD010000040.1:0-14962 GCA_964588185.1 uncultured Alcaligenaceae bacterium
CTTGTTTTTCTCAAAACGAGCTTTCAATGACTTAAGTAGCTAATCCCGTTGCTCCGGCGACAATTTCTTTTTTGGGCTATTTGCGTTGGCCATATTTTCATTGTCTATCGTTTTACGGAGATGGTTAATCTGTCTGCAGAGCTCATAGGTAAATTAGGACCCGGGTCAACTCTTCGGCGGCATGATCAAAGATGAGGCAGGACTCAACATGGTCATCATCCAGGTCCAGACATCGGAAGAAGCCGGCATGGTGGTGATTTGGCTGAGTTGCTCATCCAGCTTGGCAAAGGGTACTTTCCGCTGCGGGATTTGCAGGAGGTTCTCGGCCAAATCCGCGATCGTGGTTTTTGAAGCTCGCTCCTGCTGTATGGTCGCGTTCAGGCGCTGCAGCCATTGGGGGATATCCAGACCAACTCCCGTCGGGGTCTCGGCATACGGTTTCAGCTTTTCCTCAAAGTCCGCCAACACTTTGTCGGCTTCGGGTTGGTGAGCGGCCCTCATGACCGGCTCAACCATGGCACAGAGCCTGTCCATACCAAGCGGTTGGACAAAGCGTTCCTGGAGGCGATCCGAAACCGTATTGAGCCGAATTCCGTGTTGCTTTTCCAGCAAGCCCAGTTGATGGATGTGGTCGTCGGCGATGCGCTTGGTGGCGGCCGTAAAGCGTGCCTGCCAGGCTTCCGCGGCACTGGGCCGCCGCTGTGCTAACACTTCGTGGACATGAAAGAGCGGACGGAACTGCCAGGCTTGCCGCTCATAACCCGCCTTGAGACGAAGGAAATCAAGGAGTATATACAAGTTGTCCCCGTAATCCGATTGCGGAGCGGTCGCATTATAATCCTTGTAGCTCTCATAATTCTCAATGGAAGTTTGCAGAATGATCGAAAGCCAGCGCTGCACTTCTTTGCGATTTACCTTCTTGTCGAGATCATCCACCAACTCCACCGGGTTCATCGGGTCCTGATTATCTTCCAGGTAGTGCAAGAATTCTCCTACCCCCTGATGCAAGATCCCCCGCAGGTTCCCGAGTGTCATGAATCGGACATGAAATAGACTCCGGCCGTATTTCTTGATGAAGTTCACCAAGCCATCCCAGTCGGATTTGTCCGTGATGGTTTCCAAGATCGCCACGCGTAAGGTGCTACTATGTTCTTTCCACAACAGCAAGAAGGGTTGAATCAGGCGTTCCAGAATTAATACCAATCGCTCGTCGGTGATTGCTTCTCCTTCTTCCTCCGCCGAATCAATTACAGCTTCCACCGAGGATTGGCAAGCGATCTGAAACAGGCGATCAAATTCCGTGACGCGCTGGCCCGCCAACGGTTGAGCCCGTTCCATTTGGTGAGCCCGTTGCACAATAATCTGGGTTTCCATCAATGCCCCGGCGCGGGGAAGATTGGCAACCAACGTCCTCAGGATCGTTTGCGCTCGGCTGGCTCGCAGGATATCCCTTGGATGACCGCCATTGCTTAACGGGGAGAATAGCAGCGGCTCAATCTGAAAAGACTCGAGAAAATGAGGAACCAAATTCCGGATCGCATCCGAATCGCCTTTCCATAGAGCCTCTTCCAGAAGAATCAGATCCGACTTCCACCCCTTGACTTGGCGTTCTGCTCTTAAGCGGCTGCGTAAAGAACCCACTGCCAACCAGGTATCCAAACAAGTGCCAATGATCACATGCAACAATCGGTCCCGGATCACTCGCCGGCGGTCAAACTCGACGATCGAATCATAATTCCCAGTCGCTCGAGGAATCGGATATTCATAAACCTTGTCCAGCAAGGAGAGCAACTGGTGATAGTTCTCCTTGGCCTGATTCAACCAGCGATTGGCAGGATTGGCTTCATTGTCGGCTGCTTCGGAGGAGTTTCTCTCTCCCGAACGAGTGGCGATGCTCCATAAGCGGGCTACCGTGGACAAGAAGTGCAGGTGATTTTCGATCCGCTCGCCTTCGACTTCCAGATCAAAATCCGGTTGTGGTCCTACCTCGAGAACCTCGGATTCAACATCATCATCGGTGCTGTCTTGATATGTCATGTTCTCGTAGGCTGCCTGGAAAATATCATCCTCGTCATCTTCTTCCTCCTGCACCTCCACGCCGGTTTCTTCCAGGGGAACCCCAAATATCTCCAGTTGCGGAACACTCCAGTAATCTTCGGCATTGGCCTCCAGGTAGTCGAAGAACTTAATCACGATGGCTGGAAATTCTTCCGGTTCCTGGGATTCTTCCGGAGAATCCTTGGAGCTCTGGCAGATTGCCAACATCCAGCGAATGGCCAGTGGATGAAAAGAATATTCGCCATCTTCCAGGGGAACGGAGTTCAGTTGACTCAACCAATGCATGAGCAACCCCATCGCTGCCCGGTAATCTCCCTTTTTCAACAAGGCATCGACAACCAACGCAAACGCTTTCGTCGACTGCAGGTTTTCCAGATGTTCCTGCCAGAAAGCCAAATCCGCCGGGGCTTTGCCCCGTTCATGCCACAGCCGCAAAGCATGAGCCACATGTTTGGCAGAGGAAGCCGCTTCTTTGCCCTGAACGCTCTGAATATCGCTCACCTCCGTGGTAGCAAACTGATCCCACCAGGCAGCTTGCCGTTTCATATCCTTGGCCAGCTGTTTGGTTAACTTCTTTTTGCCGGTGGCAGCAGTTTCACTCAACAGGCGGGAGTAGAGATTGAAGGTGTAATCAACTACCTCCACCAGTTCTTCAATGCGGGGATCGCGGACGCTATCCTGCATGGAATGAAACAACGGGAATAATCCCCCAAAGCCAAGGATGTTCCAGGGGTCAGCAAGTGCCCCGCAGGCTATACCGCGATGCAAGAGGTCTTCGATATCCTTCAGGTATTCCGCCGCTTTTTCCAAGTCTCCAATTTCAATGGAATGGACCCCCAATGCCAAACGGATATGGATCTCACTTAACATGCGCACGGAAGCAGCCGGAATCTTCGCCGCGTGCTTACGGCTTGCCTCCGGGTACCCCAACTCCGCCATGAGCAAGGCCAGATGTCGCTGCTGCAATTGCGAGGCTCGGTGGCGGGCAAGATATTGATTCAAGTGCTGCCGCGCTCCTCCAAACGGTTGCTTGGTCAACTCTTTTTCCTTGTGCAAGCGGACCGCCAGAGGACCGGTGGCTTGATCCAAAAGGATCTTATAGAAGGCATCGCGGTAGCGGGCAATGCGGGGAATTAAATTGGCCAGCGTCACCGAGGAATCATGCGTTTCCGGTCCGCGACCGCTAACACCCGAAGCCATGAGGATGGTTCCCGCTAAAACAGCAGCGGCATCGAAAAGCAGGTCTTCTTCTGCAGCAACTTGGGATTGTTTGGTACGGTCGAGAATGGAATCCAGCGTTATTTGCCGGAGGACAAAGCGGCGGAAGTTTCCCTTGTTGTCGATTAGATGCGGATCCCATTCCCCAAAGACGTAATTTGGCCGCCGGTTTACCGGATGGCCGTGGTCGTAGGCGCGGGGGTCGACAGCGAGTTCTTCCAGGTTAGCGAAATCAAAAAAGGCTTCGGCCAACAGATCGGGATCAGTAGCTTGCAAAATTTCCAACGCCTTGGTAATCAGCTTCTGATATTTTCCCGTGGCAACCCCGGCCCCTTGAATATACAGCGGGATGGGCCGGACGCGTTCATGATCGTAAGGTTCCCCGCGCGGCCGGGTTTCCAAGATGGCTATGGGTCGATGCCCGACATAATCGTTGAGCTTTTTCAGGACATCTTGGGTGACCGCATCCGGATCCTTGTGAGCCGGCCCCTGAGCCAACACGTTCTCCATGACCCTGACCAACAAAAACGGCTGGAAAAGCTCGTCGTCGCTGAGGTGGAACAACAAATCCGAGTGATGTTGCCGATAAGCCGGCAGGACTTTCTCGAAGGTAATGGATAGAACCGCCTCAGCTTGCGTTACGTCCTTGAAAGCCGGCGAATCACCGGCATGCAAATCCTTTAAGGTTTGCGAAAGGCCCTGGTAGATTTTCTCGCAGGCATGCCCGGATTGCTGGTCGGCAAATAAATCCGAGAGCGTTTTCTGAAAGCGGGAATCCGGTTTTCCCTCGGAGAAATTTAAATAACCCAGAATCTGTTGGTAAGCTTCCTGGGAGGATTGATTAGGCTGTTGCTTGTCCACAGGCGTTCCCTTTAAATCGAGAATAAGCGTCGCTGCTTTTCTGTGGCAGGATAGCTATTTGCTGGGGAAAGTTCTGGTTCCGAACAACTCGCGAGCTTTCCTGGGTTCGGATTATACCGACATTTCACGAGTGTATTGGAGATTTATCAAAAAATATCTCCTTCATCGGAATTTAGGAACTTCGTTTGTTATGGTTATATTCAAGTAGATATCATGCTCTCCTTCAAATCAAATTGTTGTTGGTGATCCATGGCGGACTTTCGATTCTTGGTGTTGGGGGTCGGGGATGCTTTTTCGGCTAAGTACTATTCTAGCGGAATAGCGCTCCGTGCCGAGGACGTGTGGTTGTTAATCGACTGCGCCCATCCCATACGCAAGATCCTCTCCGAAGCGGCTCAAGGCAAGAACCTTAGCTTAGATATCGGGGACTTCGCCGGAGTGTTACTCACGCACTTGCACGGGGACCACGCCTCGGGCCTGGAAATGTTCGGATTTTATTACCGCTACGCTCTGGACGGTAACCGGGCCAAGATCATTGCTCACCCGGATATCCTGGCCAATTTGTGGGACGGACACTTAGCCGGCAGCATGGCGGTCTCCCAGAAGCCGGGGGAAGAACCCACCCAACGCTCGCTGGAGGACTTCTTCGAGGTGATCCCGATTAGGGAGACCCAGCCTGTCCCCATTGGACCGTTCTCAATTGAGTGCCGGAAGACCATCCACAGCATCCCCACCACCGCCTTTCGAATAACAGCCAACGGTCGCTGCTTAGGATACAGTGCCGACACCGCCTTCGACCCGGATTTAATCTCCTGGCTAAACGAGGCAGACCTGATCATCCACGAAGCCGGATTGGGAGGAGTGCACACGCCATATAAATCCCTCCTGACATTGCCGGAAGAGATTCGGCAGAAGATGCGATTGATCCATTACCCGGATTCTTTTGAGGTGGGAAAAAGTGAAATTGAGCCGCTGAAGCAGGGGGGAATGTATCAGGTTTGATATCCAAAAGTGAGGATCAAATGAGCGGCACCCGAATAAACGATGTATTGGCGGCCACCGGCAACGGAACCCGAAGGAACGAAATCCACGGATAAAACTCCGCTCAAGGCTAATCCTTCAGCCGGGGGTTCATTCCCTCTTCGCCGGCTGGAATCGACAATCGGAATCGATGCATCAGGCGTTCACTGTTATCAGGCATGGCGCTGCGGCCGTGCAGGACGCGTTGATTGTCCATGATTACTACGTCACCCGCTTGCATGTGAAAGCGTACAGATTTCTGCGAAAAGTTCAGATACCGATCCAGTTGATCGAGTGCTTCGGTCAGATTGTCCGGCACATTCTGCTGCGTGCCCGCGGATGTGATCTGGTTCCGATAATAGCGAATCCTTAGCTCGTCTCCTTCACCGTGGAGAATCGAATAAAGTTTCTTGCCGACGAAAGGAAACACCGGCTGGCGTAACTGATTCACCAAATCCTCAGGCAATTCGTGAAGGAGATCTTCCGCCGATAACATCACACTCTCACCGCCGCTTCGGCTGTCTGGTCGTTCCATGGCAAACGCTACCAAGTTGGGGGGGACGGATTTGTTGCTGCAGTCGGTATGGAGTGGCAGGGCGTCCGGGGTCCTGCTGTAGCGGGTTACATTACCTTTGCGAGCCGCCTCCTGCGGATCGACCCGCACCTTCGTGCTCGAGAATCGCGGCGGTTCAACCTCAAGTTTCTGGCCGCTTTGGGCCATCGCCAGCAAGAGCTGTTTTACCAAGGCCAGGTTAATCGGATTCTGGCTGGTGACAAATACCAGCCAATAGGGGGGTGTCTTGAGCAGTGCAATTAACTTGGCAACCAGTTCGTCCTGCGACTCGGCGGATAGATCCCCGTTTGGTCCCAGAAAGGGGGCCAATTTCAATTTGGGTACGCATTGTTCTGTGATATTGTCGAGCATGCGGTAATTTACCCCCAGGATAATAGACACCAACTACAGGAGACTGACGAAGACTCCATCTAATGGGTATGGCCGAGGGCCAACCGGTCGACCATGTCTGCGAAGGCTTGCGAGATCCGCTCCAGGTAGGGGCGGGTGTACGGGAAGTTCCCGGCATGGTCGAAGTTATGACGCATCGCGGCATTAGCCTCGAACACAATCACATTTCCCTCCCGGTCTAGGGTGAAGTCGATTCCGAAGAAGTCAAGATCGATCGCGTCGCGGATGGCGTGGAGCGCACGGAACGCCTTCGCCCCAAGGTAAGCTTCGGGGTCCTGCAGGTAGCGCTTCTCGTCCTCCTGGGTCGAGGGCGTCGAAGACATTACGCGGTAGCGGTCACCGGAATGCACTTGCCAGGAATTGCTGGCCAGATTCGCAACAGGGAAGAAAGCGCCGTCGATGAAGAACGCTCGCGTTTTGTGGAAGTAGCCGTCCTGCCACCGACAATCAACATAGTTCGTAGCGTAAACCGCAGTGCCCGGAGGCTGGGCCGACAGCCATACGGCGAGGGCCGACCGCGAGTCGACCTTCTCTACTGTTTTGCCGGTTTGCGTGCCCTGATGGCGGACAATTAATGGATATCCAAACCCGGCCCCTTCCATTTGTGCCGCGATCTCATCCGCTTGCTTGTCCAGGACAAAGAGATTCGTCTGCGGCATATGAACATCAGACAGGGCGTTGAGTCTGTGGGCGTTCTCAGCACGAGTAGTTCGCCGCACTTTGTGGGGCGGGTTGATGACCGGCACCTCGGGGAACCGCTCCAGGAACGCTTCGATGTGTTCTAAGCTGCCCGGGTCCCGGTCCGGGCAGCTTACGCCGTTCAAGATGAGGTCAAAGTCCGGCAAGCCATTCACAGCCATCAGGTTGTCGCCAAACACAGTCCCGATGTAGAGGTTGACGCGGTTCAAGTCGATCAGATTTTTGTGGGAAACGTGGCCGCCTTTCAGCCAACAAATTCGCAATCCTGTCTTTTTGTTGACTTTGATTCCGTAGAAGCTCTTCTCGACGGACCGAAGACGCAATACTTTTGGGCGGTCCGGATGCGGATAACGCGGCCCAACGATCGGCTCCAACTTCGCCGTCGCCTCAAGGCAGCGCCGAGCATTTTCGGTTCCCTTATGGCGGTGCAACAGTGCGGCCAGCATACGGAAGGTTTCGGCCTGCAACAGACCATTGCGCAATGCCCGTACCAGGGTTTGGCGTGCCAACTGGAAGGCGCCCAGCTGAAACAGCATAATGCCGAGGGGCTCCAGGTGGGACCAATTGGGGGCCGCATATTCAGCAGCCTCACGGGCATGATGTTTGGCATCGGCCAAATTTCCTTGCTCAATGAGGACGATCGCCAACTTGAAATGTGCTTCGGCGCTATTGGGCGCGGCACGGACATATTGGTATGCCTCGTCGAGCAAGTCACGATCAAAGGAGTGAGGGGACATGGACCCGGACTTTCTTCTCGGTTTCAATGCCGCTGAAGGCCGTCCTTGGCCAAACTCATTGGAAAATAACCGCTCTACAGCTAAATTGGAAACCCAAAATCACCAGTGGGGCACCCCTCGGATTCCGGCGGGGCATCCCATGATACTCCTGTACGGATCAAGTCACATCATGGCCCCAAACGAAAACGCTTCGCTCTGCCCTGGCTGATTTTGTTATTGCCTTAACACGGACAATTGATGTCTTTGTCGTACCACTTCAAAACAGTAGCTTGGCTTACTTTTTACTGAAATCGGGCATTTTCCCGGCGACCACGTCCGCTTCCCAATCCTCCAGCAAAGGCCACTCCACGGCACAGGTACCGAAATCGGCCATGTATTGGTATTGGGTTAGGCGGTCGATGGCTTTCTTCAGGATTTTGTTGTCCTTGCGGAAAGCAGGTCCATGGCTGGGAAGGAGGTATTCCGAGTCGTCCTCGCGGATACGCTTGAGGGATTGGATGAAGTCGGGGATGTCCGAACCGTGGTGAGCGTCAATGGCTCCCACGCAGGAGTCCTTGTAAATGTTGTCTCCACTAAACAGGAGTTCTTCCATCTTGAAGCTTAAATGACCAGCCGTATGCCCGGGGGTATGCCAGACCTCAAGGTGTTTATTGCCGATGTCGATCTGATCGCCTTCATTCAAAGTGATGTCTACTTTACAGGAAGGCATTGGAATCGAGAAATCCTGGGCTTTAATCTTTGCGAAGGTGAGAATTTCGTCTCCACTCTCCAACGGCGGAATACTCAGCGGATGAGCAGCGACTTGGGTTTTTAGTAATTCCTTAGCTTTGGCGATGCCTTGAATGTGATCGGCATCGGCATGGGTAGCGATAATCATTTTGCAAGTGGATAGGTTGAAGTCCATCTGGCGAATCATCTCAATAATGTCTTCGACGACTTCCAGATAGCCGATATCGATCAGGCAAAATTCATCTCCCCCGTCAATTAAATAGACGTTGGCTCCCAATCGCCTTCCGGCTTGGTAATTCATCTCAATGACGCTGGGGAAAAGATATTTGCGGGGCAACATATATGGGAGAACTCACTGGACCAGTGGGTAAAGGAAAATTCGTTCAATGCTTATGATAAGGATGGGGTTTGGGCAATTCAAGCTTGGGGGAGCGACGAGTGTGTTGCTTCTTGAAAGGGCAATCCTATATTGAACCAAAAACTATTTGGATCTTGGATTGCGGCTCACGGGTGGCTGAATTCTTGCGCGGCTGAATTCTTGGCGAATCCCGTTATCAGCATTACTCTTCGGAACTGTTATGGCTGAAAATATTTCGTCGGATTGTGGGAATCTCCCGATGTCCTCTTCCCCGGAGGAAGTTTACCGGGAAGCCCTTCAAGAACTAGGGTTGCTTTTTTATGAATGGGGATGGTCCCTGGGGACCAGCAGCAATTACAGCGTGCGTCTTTCCCAGGACCCTTTCCGGTTGTTGGTCACTGCCAGTGGAAAGGACAAAAGCCAGCTTGCGGATGAAGATTTTGTGGTTGTGGATGAGGCCGGCAAACCTGTGGCCGATTTCCCGGGGAAGCCGTCCGCGGAAACTATGATCCACGTTATGTTGGCCCAAAAGCCCGAAATCGGGTCGGTTTTACATACCCATTCGGTTTGGGGAACCCTTTTATCGGAAGATCCAAAGGGAATCGGCGGCGTTGCTATTGAAGGATACGAAATGCTCAAGGGATTGGCGGGGGTCAAGACACACGAACACCGGGAATGGGTTCCCATCTTTGAAAATTCTCAGGACATCCCATCTCTAGCAGAACAAATTAAGAACTATTTGGAAAATGACGAGAAAGCAGAGGAAACTCATGGGTTCCTTATTCGCCGGCATGGTCTTTACACTTGGGGCAAGGATTTGATGGAAGCCAAGCGGCAAGTGGAAATCTTTGAATTCCTTTTTGAAGTGATGGGGAGAAGTTAGTCTTTGCCTTCGGGACCGGCAAAGGGAAAGCGTTCGACAATCGTGACACAAAGCCCTTTCATGGATTGAATCAAATCCTCGAAAGCAATCATATCCTGAGAATCTTCGATGGTGAGGCTCACCGGTAAACCTTTGTTCTTCAGGGCCGCCACGGTTTGACTTTTATTCCCCGGCTTGGTCAAGACTACCAAGGGAATGGTCCACAGCTCTTGTGAGTTCTTAAATTCGGCCAGAATGGCCTGGGTTTCCGGTTTGGAAACATCCAACCCCAGAATAATCAGTTCCGGTTTGGACACTTTGGCATATTTGCCTTCCCGGCGAAGAAACGCCAGGGCTTCCTCTCCGCTTTCTACCACGCTCAGGTTGCTGTAAATGGTGCTTTGATCCAATGCTTCCTGGGCCAAAAGGATGTCGTTGTGGTCATCGTGAATAAGGAGGATTTCCACTCGGGATTCCGGCTCCGGATCTCGGTCTGCCGGCAGAAGTACTTTGCAAACCCGAAGGACGTTAAAACTCAAATGGTCATTGGCCAAGCCGAATTCGTGGATGTCCTTGATCAGGTCGTCCCATTCCTGGTAACGCAGATTCGGCTTTTTCGCCAACATCTTATCGAGGAGGAAATCAACCTTGGGATGAAGCTGTTTGTTATATTGCCGGGCCGGTGGAAAACTGCCGCGTTCTTTTTGTTGCATCAGCTCCACCATATTTTTTCCCTGGAATGGGAGGTGGCCGGTGATGTAGCGGTAGAGCGTTCCTCCCAAGGAATAAATGTCGCAGCGCTGGTCGGCGGCTTTGGCGTTGTGAGCTTGCTCGGGAGCCATGTAATGAGGAGTCCCCAAGCTGACACCAGTATCGGTCAACGATAAATCCTGGTCGATAGGTTTTGCCAAGCCGAGATCCGTGATCTTAATTTTGCCGAGATCACTGATCATTATGTTCTCCGGCTTAATATCCCGGTGAACCAGACGGTGCATTTTGGCATGTTTCATCGCTTCGGCACATTTAAGGACGATGTAAAGTGCATCGCCGAGTGGAAACTTGCCGCCCATTTCGTTCAGGACGGTGGCCGAATCAAAGCCGTTGATGAACTCCATAGCGAAGTACGGAGAACCGTTTTCTTCACCGACCCCGTAGCAACGCACGATATTGGGATGGTCGAGGTCCAACATGGCTTCGGCTTCGCGAGAAAACCGTTCGGCGAATTTTGGTTGGCAGGCGAGATGTTTGTAGAGGACTTTCAGGGCGACATTGCGGTTGGCACTTTTCTGCTGAGCCAAGTAAACCGCGCCCATATTGCCGGAACCGAGCTTCTTGATAATCTGGAAATCCCCCCAGGTTAAACTGGTGTATTTCCGGACCTTGATCCCTTTTAAAGAAATAGGTCCTTCATCCGGAGTTTGCGGGGATAAGTCATCAAAAATGTCTTCGGAATCGGACGGAGAACCTAAATTGAACGTAGGCAGTTCCGGAGGCGGCGGCATGGAGGGGCCATTCTGAGGAAACAACTCGGAGCGGGAACCCGCCAAAACCCATTGGTTTGTATTCGGCGGCCAAACCAGGTCCGTGGAAGTTAAGGCCCCTTCGAGAATCTTGGCCTTCATTTCAATCAATGATAAGGGGCCGACCGGTTGGTTTTCCTGGGAATAATACCAGTGCTTGGAGACGGTGGCAGAGACCGAGAACCTGGACTTGCAATGGGGGCATTCCAAGATTTTTTCTTGGCCTGATTCGGAAACTTCAAGTATGCCCCGGCAATTGGGACAGGTAAATTGCCTGGTTGACATAAACTAACGACCTTGTGAAAACTTCCCCCCAGCGGGTCCAACCGTGTTTTAATGATTTGCAATACCAGTCATCATATTCAAAGACGATTTACCACTCAAATTATATTTCGCCTGAGATTCTTAAATGGGAGAAGCTTATTGTTAAAACTGGTACGTCTTAAATAATCTTCTGTCCTATTTTTATTCGTTTTATCTATCTTGTTTTTTAAGAACTCACGGAAATTGCTTACAATTTTTTTACTTTGATCTAAACCGAAACAGGTTCAATCATATCAGGAAAGCAAGGCAGGCAAAAGGGGTTAGACTCTTGATGAGGGATTTGCCGAAGGTGAAATTGATTTCAGTTCTGAGGGTTTTAAAAGGGCAGTGTTGCTGTGGCTTTCCACAGGTAGGCGGCCTTTCCAAGAAAAGGGACGGCCAACTTGAGCACGGATAAAGGCATACCATTGGATTCCCATTAACAATAGGATTCCAAAGGGATGAAGAAGGGCCCCAATGAAACTTTGGCGAAACCGGAAAACCGAAATCAAGCGAGGAAGATACAGCAAAAGACTGGAACAACAAGAAATCAGAAATGCTAAAGAAGATGATGGACCCGTGCAAAACAGCAAAATCAATGGCATTACTTGGCCGCCTAGAAACAGAATGGTGCTGGGGAGAAGCATTTGGTTGGAAGCCAGTCCTTCACGGGCATTTTTTGCCAGGCCTCGAACCAAATCTTGAGAGCACCGGTACATTCGACAGACGGCCAAACCCGTGGCATCAAAAAGATCGGTAAAAAAACCAGCGTTGCGGAAAGCTCGGGGGAGTTGGATGCCATCGTGAAAAGTGGAGCGGATCTGGGAGTGTCCCCCCATGCTTTGGTAATCCTCTTTCCGGGCAATAAACAATTGACCGCAACCCGCGCCGAAACCCGGTTGTTTGGATCTCCGCATCATGAACATGGGAAGAAAACCCAGCAGCACAAAATGAATGATCGGAATCAAAAGTTTTTCCAGAATCCCGACGGTCTCTTGCTGAGGAATGCCGCTGGCCAAGGCCGCCCCGCTTCGTTTCATAAAAGAAACCATTCGGCGGAGAGCAGATGGGTATAGCCGCACATCAGCATCCATGAAAACGATATAAGGGTGTTTGGCTTCTTGGGAAAGCACATAGCAAGCATGTTGTTTTCCTGCCCAACCAACCGGGAGGAAACGTCCCTCGACCAGTCGAATTCGGGGATCGCGACGTGAAATCTCATTCACGATTCTAGCGGTGTTATCTTCAGAACCATCATCCAAAACAATGACTTCAAGGTGCACTCCTTCGTTGGCCAAAACCGATTCCACTGCTGCCTGGATCGATTCCTCTTCGTTTCGAGCGGGAATTAAAACGGAAACGGATTCATTCTCGTTGCCCTGAATGATTGCCGGGGAACGGTAGTAAAACAAATTGATCAGGAAAAGCCCGGCGGGTATCAAAGCCAAAATGAAACCAACACAGGCGAGAACCAACAAAATCATGATTTTCTTTCTGAAGAAGTATTGCTTACTGATGCATGGTCGCTTCGAAATTTCCGGCCGAGCAAAAATGCCTTGAACCGGCGCCAGTAGTCGAAAATTCCACCAACTCCCGTTTTCCCGCCCATCAGAGTTTGGAAATGGCCGGCTTCTTGTTTGCAAGCCTCCCTGGCCAGAAGATCCTGCGTCTCCTCCAAGCTCTTGGAAACCCTCTCCGTCCACTCGGTGGAGGTAAAATCATCCTCTTCGGCCAAGGAAATTGGCGTACCAAAACATGCTAACGCTTCCGGAGTACGTTCTTGCCAAAAGGGATATTCCAAAGCCAAGGGAAGAATGTACCCTCGGTCCATCCGCTTAGCCAAATGTCCAACCCCTTGCATTAACTTGACCGGACGGCTGCGTGGATCAGTAAATTCTCCTTGGGCGGTAATCCATAAAACTGTGTCATCGCGTTGCATCAGGGCGAGCGAAGTTTGTAAGAATTTGGAAGCCCCTTGGATCGAATGGAGTTTAATTCCGAAGAATCCCAGGCGTTCAAAAAAACGGTAGCTGCTGAGGGCCACGTCATCGATTGGTGCAAAATGCATATGGTTGCGGAAAAAGGTAGAAAGTTGAAAGCAGACCAATGGGTCCCACCAGGATGGATGGTTTAATACGACCATTACCGGACCATCCAAAGATGAGGGATCATAGCCTTTTCGAGAAATACGAACCCCATGAAAATGTCGCCGCAAGTATCGGCGAACGTACCAACCAAAAAGTTTTATGAGCCAAACCTGGCGTTTTCTAATAACCTCGGGCGTTGGATTCGCGGTAAAGGAAACTGAGGTTTCTTCAGGTGCAAGAGTGTTTGCCGATGTCATTTGTTTATCGCCGGGGTTATATTGGATAACTTGTCTCATTTCCTTTGGTTGAAACCTCGAAACACGCTTGTTGGATTTAATCTCCATTTTACCTGGATTCGAGGTTTACTTCAGGACCAATGCTCCTTCTTTCACCGGCTCGACAATCTCATCCCCGCTCAACGTGTCGGCAGCAATCCAACCGGACATCAGTGCCATGGGCATACCGGGCCCCGGGTGTGCGGAGCCGCCGGCAAAGTACAACCCTTTGAAATGCTTACTTCGGTTCGCCTGCTTGAATGCTCCCAGAAATCGGCCGTGGCTGGCATTCCCATAGATAGCCCCATTAAGCACGCGATATCGGTCGTGAATATCCTGGGGTGTCAAGTAGTGTTCATATTGAATGCGGTCCTCCAAGTCGGTTAAGCCGCCGGTTTGCTTTAGCTTGTTGAGGATTGTTTGGCGATATTGGGGAAACATCTTGGACCAATCGTGGTGCGAGCGAAGGTAGGGAGTGTGAACCAAAACGTATAAGGCTTCTCCATTATCCGGCGCAACGTCAGGTTCTGTGCCTGCCGGAGCGCACAGATAACAGGTCGGATCATCCGCTGGTTCACCGCGGCGATATATGGCCTCAAATTCTTCATGAGGATCAGCGGAGAACACGAAGTTGTGGTGGAGAAGGTGGTCGTACCGTTGTTTCAGTCCAAGATAAAGAACTACACCTGAACAAGCCGGCTCCGGATTATTTTTAATGAACTTCTTGGGGACTTGGGTTTTGGGCAGCAGTTCTTGGTAGGTGCGGGTAACATCCGAGTTACATACCACGGCATCTACAGGAACTGTCTCCCCGTCTTCGGTGATAATCGCTTTGACTTTAGCTTGGGGAGAAATGTCTATCTTTTGAATGCCGGTGTTGGTTCGCAAATCCACTCCGAGATCATAACAAAGTCGAATTAACAACTCCGGCACGGCACGAGTTCCACCAATGGGATACCAAACTCCTTCGTCGGTTTGCATGTGAGCAATGCCGCATAAAACTGCTGGAGAAGCATCCGGAGCAGAACCAACATACTGGGTGAAATGGTCCAACATTTGGGCCACACGTTCATCTTTTATGTGGGTGCGAATGGACTCAAAGACCGTTCTGCCCGGCCGCATGGCTAAAACATCTTTGAGCATGGACACCTGAAACATTGAACCAAACTCAAACATGTCCACAATGGAGCCAATGTTCTTCCAAAAGAAATGGCGGTTGGAAATAGCATGCAGGCGTTGCGAAAACTATATGAAGTCGTCTTAAACTTCGT
>CAZPPD010000041.1:0-8141 GCA_964588185.1 uncultured Alcaligenaceae bacterium
TGCAGCGGTCCTTGCTATCGGGGGGGTAGCACTCATCTATTACCGCCCGGATCTGCTTTCCCCGAATCAGCAGCAAATGTTCGGCTATTTGCTCCTCCTGGGCATACCTGTTTTCTACTTGCTCACCTTTGCCAGCCTGGTGGAAGAATCCGAAGTGGAAATAGCCGCTATCTGCGGAGCAATGGGCGTGGGGGCCTGGATTTTGACATCGGAAAGCTCTTATACGGTTCGCAATTTATTGATCGCCCTGTCCCTGGTTATCTACTACGTCTACACCCGAAACATCCTTCCGGGATTGCGGGTCTTCAAGCATACGATCCGCGGGCTTAGTTATGCCGGTGTAGGCCGTTATCGCTGGGCATTGATTTCCCTGGGCCGAGCCTTGGAACTCGATCCGAAAAACAAATTGGCTCAGGAAGAATTGTGGCGTGTCCATCGTGAGATGGACTTCAACAAGATCGCCGAAGACAAGGAAACCTTGGCCCTGGTTAACTTTGATCTTTGCCTGGACCGAGTATCCTCGCTTCTTGTTAATCCACCAACGATGGATCAACTGGATGAGGCCGATCATCTGCTCAATATCATCAACACGCACAAACCGGAGCTGAAGCCGGGGTGCGACTACTGGCGGGCGGTTGCTTTCATCCACCAAAAGAAATACGACGAAGCGGCCTCGTATCTGGAACAAGTATTGGCGGAAACAGAAGACAGAAAAGCCCTGCCTTATCGCCAAGCGATACTCCTTGACGCTTGGCGGTTGGCCATGACCCACCCGGAAATGAAAAAACGCGTGGGCAAACCACAACTGGAGAATTCCGCTCGACGAATGGAAGCGATAGCAGCTGTGGAACAGTATCTTGCGGAAAATCCAAAGGATACCGCCACTTGGGATTTGAAGCGGGAACTGTATGAGGAAGTATCCGAACCCGATTACAACGAAGGAATCGAACCGGGGGCGACAGTTCACTATTTCGATCATCATTATGCCAAGGAACAAGGATTGGCCATGATTACCGATGAAACTCGTTGGCAGCGAGGCGCAGAACTCTTGCGAATGGCGGCGCGAGGGGTTCCGGAATCGGGGCCGACGTTATTTGTGGAGATTGCTCGGGCTTGTGAGAAAGCCGGCGACATTGACGGCGCCTGGGAGAATTATGAGTTGGCCAAGGAAGCCGGGGCCAAAGCAGGCCCGGAAAATTTGACTGAAAAAGATCGCGCCATCTATTTCCAAGTGGTCAAGATGCTTGCCGACACTGCCCGCGAAGAAGGCAACATCGACAAGGCCATCGAAAATTACCAACTCTACACCAAGTCCGGCAAGGCCGGAGTGGAGACCTACCGGGCACTGGCTGCCTTATTCGAGAAGAAAGAAGATGTGTGGTCCGCGTTGCACAGCACCGAACATGGCCTGTCTTATGAACCCAGCGACAGGGATTTGTTGGAACGCAAGGACAAGTATTACTACTCGGTCACTCCGCAAGATGTCCGCGATCGCTGGGAGAAAATCCAGAAATGGTTTGACGGCGATTACTGTGTGCGCAAAGCCCGCTGGGTGTTGGACCGGCATAGCGGCGACATGGATTTGCTGGATTGGGGCAATCACCTGTTGGAGTTGGCTTTGGTGGCCAAGCCGTCCAGTATTACCATGCGAATGTTGCGGGGGAGAATTCAACGTATCAAAGGCGATTTTGCCAAGGCCATGGAGTTGTTCGAAGAAGTCCGCACCAACAAACCGGAAAAATTCGGCAGCAAAGAGGATGAAGAATCCTGGTACCTGGCCTGTAAGGCCTTGGGTGATCTCTACCTTAATGACCAACCGGCCAAAGCCCTCGAGTGCCTCAACGAGTTCAAGAACTATCCGAAAAGCGGCGCGGACACTTTGTACAAGATCGGAGTTGCTCTGGAAGCGATGGGCGATCTTCCCCGCGCGGCCAAATTCTACGAGCAAGTCGTCGCTTACGAAAGCCATCCCCGCTACCACGATGCCCGTGATGGGTTGCAGCGTGTCAAAGCCGGGGCTTCGCGTTAAAGGACCTCCCGAATGGAAATTAAAGATTGTACCTTCATGGTAACAGGGGGCAGTTCCGGATTAGGTGCCGCTTGTGCACGCGAATTGGTGAATGCGGACGCAAAGGTTGTTATTGCCGATCTGAACCAGGAGAAAGGGGAGGCTCTGGCCGCTGAACTTGGGGACAGGGCCCTCTTTATAACCACCGACGTTACCACGGAAGACAGCGTTCGTTCTACCATTCAGACTGCCGCGGAAACCTTTGGCGATCTTCGCGGCAGTATTCAGTGTGCCGGCATTGGTCTGGCTGAGAAAGTCCTGAGCAAAAATGGACTTCATTCACTGGAAGCATTCGCCAAAGTCATCTCGGTAAACCTGAACGGCACCTTTAATGTGGTTCGCCTGGTAGCAGAAGCCATCTCCAAAACCG
Source organism: uncultured Alcaligenaceae bacterium (assembly GCA_964588185.1). GTDB lineage: Bacteria > Planctomycetota > Planctomycetia > Gemmatales > Gemmataceae > CAZPPD01. The sequence continues at coordinate 2,439 of CAZPPD010000041.1, forward strand.
AACCGACCGCAACCGGTGAACGCGGAGTGATCATCAACACCGCGTCCGTTGCCGCGTTCGAAGGGCAAATAGGTCAGGTCGCCTATTCCGCCTCCAAGGGCGGGATTGTTTCCATGACTCTTCCCTTAGCCCGCGAGTTTGCCCGCAGTGGAATCCGAGTCGTCAGCATTGCACCGGGAATATTTGATACGCCTTTGCTGGCGGGGTTGCCCGAGCCTGCACGACAGTCCTTGGGGGAACAAGTTCCTTTTCCCTCTCGCTTAGGCCGCCCAGGGGAATTTGCTCGCCTTGCCAAGCACATCATCAAAAATGAAATGCTCAACGGGGAAGTGATTCGGCTGGATGGAGCACTAAGGATGGCTCCGAAGTAGATAGAAATCCCCCGAGACCATCCGGTCTTCTTCGGGGGATGACCCACAGGTTATTTTGATTCCAATTGATATTCGATTCGGGTGGGCGGTGGTGCTCCTCCAGGTCCTTTCAGATAATGCTTCATCCACCGCAGTAACCGGAAATTATAATCCAGCCGCGAAGCCGCTCGGCGATTGCCGTGTCCTTCGCCGGGGTAAAACACCAGCCGCACCGGAGATTTCTTGCGGATCTTGAGATGGCGGAATAATTCGATGGATTGGCCCGGATGAACGCGCGGGTCGTTTTTACCATGCAGGATCAACAAGGGAGTTTTGGCCTTCTCGATGTGGTAGATAGGGCTGCTCTTGAGGAAATAATTCCAGTCTTCCCACAACCATTTGCGGTGATGGACCAGGTACATTTCCCAGGGAATATCCGTGGTGCCAACCTTGGAGATGCCGTCGCTGATGCCGACAAACATGACCCCGGCAGCAAAGCGGTCCGAATAATAAGTAGAACTCCAAGCGGTGGCATAGCCGCCATAAGATCCACCGGTGATGCCGACCTTGTCCTTATTCACTAAGCCGGTCTCGACCAAATGATCCACGGCGTCGACCAAATCGTCGAACTCTTTTCCGGCCGCATCTTTCTGACCCATCATCGAGAACTCCACTCCGCGGCCGGTGCTGCCGCGATAGTTGGGATAGAAGACGGCAAAACCATTGGCGGCTCCCACTTGGCCTAAGTAGGCATAGCGAGTGACCCAACCCATGGGAACATGCGATTCCGGCCCGCCATGCACGGTAAGGACCAAGGGGTAGCGTTTGCCTTTCTTCTCATCCAGAGGGCGAACCAGGATTCCTTCCAACTTCAAACCATCGCGGGCTTCGTGAGTCTCCACTTCCTGCTTGGCAAATCGCATGTTCTTCAGCCAAGAATTATGATTAGTGAGTCGCCGGACTTCCTTGTCTTTTGGGCCAAGGAAAAAGACCTCGTAAGGATGTTTCGGCGTATGTCCCACGAAAGCCAAAGCCGTTCCGCCTTTGGAGACGCTCATGGATATTAAGATTGGGCCTTTGGTGGGAATCAGCACTTTTTTGTTGCCGGTAATTTTCCCATTTGCTTTGATCCGAACTGTGCCGACCGATGTCCAAACGCCTTCATTTCCCAAGTAGAGAATGGTGTTCGGATCCTTCCAGCCGATTTGGGCTACGTGGGCTTGGTAGTTGGGCAGGACATCGTTCCAAGAAACCCCTCGGCTTCTTGCAACCCACAGGCGGCCTTCGCGGGGATCGTATTTGTCCTCCCCGGAAACCAGGGCGACATATTTTCCGTCCGGACTCCAGGAAATGGGGCCGATTTTGCCGGGATTGTCCAGTCGCTGTAATATCTTTCCGGTCTTGGCATCGACCACCCGGACCTTGCGGAACATGTAGTGATGATCCACCAAGGGCGTTGGGGCTAATGCCAGTGCCAGCCGTTTGCTGTCCGGACTCCAGTGCAATTCCGAAGCGGAGCCTTTGAGTTTCAGGGCTCGGGGTTTTTCTTTGCTATCAAGGGAAACAATCCAAACTTTCACCGGGCGCAAATCTTCTTCGTAGATTTCTTGGGAAAAACCTTTGTCCTTAAGTTGTTGGACTTTTTCCGGAATCGGTTCGGCGGCCAGGAAGGCCACTTGTTTTCCATCCGGGCTCCAGGAGTATTGGCCGATGTTCGTGCTGTGTTCGAGAATTTTTCGGGCCTCTCCGCCGGCAAGGGGGATCTCATACAGCGAGCGATTCTCATCTCCTTCCCGTTTATCCAAGAAAGAAATACTTGTTCCGCCGGGGGTCCAGGCGATGCCGCTCACATTCACCTTGCCGATGACGTAGGGGCGGGAATTGCCTTGGGTGTCCACCACGTGGAGTTCCGTCCAAGCTCTCCCGTCTTTCTCCTTGGAAAGATCTCGGGGAACATTGAGAATGTAGGCGATCTGATTCCCGTCCGGGGAAATTTCTGCCGAAATCACATACTTCAACTTGGCGATGTGGAGAGGTGTGAACGTGTCTTTTTTCTGGGCCTGAGTGTTGGCCGCGGTGAGAAGACCGGAAACAACCAGAAAACCCATTAGCAAATATCGGACAAGCCGGTGTTCTTTCATAAGATACCTCGCGTTAGTGGTTAGGGGATGAATCCAAAGCCAGTATGAACCCGTAACACGGCATCGTCAATGAATGACTTTTTTTCTCAGCTTTTATATGTTCTGCAACCCTGGCCGTTCTTCCTGTTGATGTTGGGAACGGCGCTCGGAGTTACGGTGGGGGCGATTCCCGGATTGACGGGGGCGATGGTGATTTCCTTGACCCTGCCGCTTACATTTTCCATGGAAACCTCGGATGCTCTTATTCTGTTGGTCTCGATGTATGTGGGGTCGATAAGCGGCGGGTTGATAACCGCGACACTGTTGCGAATGCCGGGAACGCCGGCCTCCATCATGACAACTTTGGATGGGTACCCGATGGCCCAGCAGGGCAAACCCGGTCGAGCGTTGGGATTGGGAGTATCGGCATCGTTTGTGGGCGGGATGGTTTCGTGGGTGTTCCTGGTGTCGTTAGCTCAACCCATGGCAGTACTCTCCGTCCGCTTAGGGCCGTTTGAATTTTTCTCGCTGGTGCTGATGGCATTGGTGTTGATTGCTTCTGTGTCGGGGAAATCAGTGGCAAAGGGTTTGTTCTCCGGATTCCTGGGAATGCTGACGGCCATGCCGGGGACTTCTCCTGCTTCGGGAAAATTGCGGCTTACCTTTGGGTTCGAAGAACTGAATGATGGATTCAAGTTGTTGCCGGTATTGATCGGGTTGTTCGCGGTGAATCAAATCATCACGGATATATTGAACCTGGGGAAAAAATCAGAATCCATCGCTATGAGCTATCAGGGATTGGTATTAAAGTTCCAGGATTGGAAAAAGCATTTCGGAAACATGATGCGGTCCTCACTCATCGGCACCTGGATTGGCATTCTTCCGGGGATTGGAGCCAATATAGCGTCCGTTCTTGCGTACACCACCGCCCGCCGATTCTCCAAGAACCGCGAAGAATTCGGCCATGGCTCGGAGGAAGGAATCGTTGCCTCCGAAGCAGCCAACAATGCTACCGTGGGTGGGGCATTAGTCCCCTTGGTTTCCTTGGGCATTCCCGGCAGTGTTATCGACGCTATTTTACTTGGGGCGATGGTCATCCATAACTTGCAACCGGGTCCATTACTATTTCGAGATAATCCGGAAGTGGTTTATGTCATCTTGGCGACCGTTTTAGTGGCGAACTGTTTTATGTTTGTCTTCATGCTGGGCGGAGCCCGGTTTTTATCGCAGTTGATGTATGTTCCCCGCGAATATTTGATTCCGGTCATCTTGGTGTTTTGTGTGGTAGGCTCGTATGCCCTGTCGAATGTTTACTTTGACGTATGGGTGATGCTGGTGTTCGGGTTCGTCGGGTTTGGCTTGGAGAAAGCCAAAATTCCGTTGGCCCCGTTTGTGATCGGCTTTGTGTTGGCTCCCATTGCGGAGAAATATCTGGCGGAAGGGTTAACCGAGAGCGGGGGGAGTTATCTGCCGTTGGTAATGCGACCGGTATCGTTGGTGTTCTTCTTGATTTCCGTAGCTTTGCTGGTGTGGCCGATTTGGAGCAGGTGGAAGAGGTCAACCACGGAGAACACAGAGGACACAGAGAAACGGATATAACTTTTTCCTCTGCGTCCACCGTGGTTTTTGATTGCTGAGATTAGTTCAGCGGAATCATTTTTATACATACCGGAGTCGGACATTGCACGGGCCAATCGACCACCGTCAATAGCCCCGTTTTTTGATTTATGCGAAAGACCGCAATGGTATCGGATTGCTGATTCTCCGCGAACAGATAGGTCCCGCTCGGATCCAAGGCAAAGTTTCGGGGAGTATTTCCCCGGGTCAATTCATGGCCGAGGGGAGTTAATTTTCCGGTTTTCTGATCGATGGAAAAGATAGCAATGCTGTTATGTCCCCGGTTGGAGCCGTAGAGGAATCTGCCGTTCGGGTGAACATGAATGTCTGCCGTGGAATTGCCTTTGACCTTTTTCGGCAGAGTGGTGATGGTTTGCAATGCTGTCAGTTTCCCAGTCTTTGGGTGGTATTTCAAAGCTGTTACCGTACTTTTCATTTCGTTGATCACATAAGCGAAGCGACCATTGGGATGGAAATCAAAATGCCGCGGTCCGGAACCCGGGGGAACTTGGACGTGGCCGTGTGGTTTTAAGGACCCCTCTTCCGAATCAAATTTATAGATCAGGACTTTGTCTAAGCCAAGGTCGGCGGCAAAGGCAAATTTATTCGCTGCATCAAGATTGATGGAATGGGCATGGGGCCCTTTTTGGCGAGCCGGGTTGACGCTGGAACCGGTGTGTTGGATGAAAGCCGAGGACTTTTTGAGGCGTCCGTCCTTTGCAATGGGAAAGACGGCGACATTGCCGCCGCTGTAGTTGGCCACCAAAACGTTCTTGCCTTTTTTGTCCACGATGATGTGACAGGGGGCGCCTCCGAGGGAAGGTTGGTGATTTAAGAATGTCAGCTCGCCATTTTTTGGATTGATGGCAAAGGCACTTACGCCACCGGATTTCTTCTTTCCTTTAAAACTGCCAACTTCATTGACAGCGTATAAAAATCGCTTGTTGGGATGAATCGCCAAGAAAGAAGGATTCACTACCCCTTTGGTTACCCCTTTGAGAGTCAAGGTTCCTTTTTCGGTGTCAAACAGGAAGCGATAAATCCCTTCACTTTTGCCTCGAGTATACGTGCCGACATAAACCAAATACTTGTTCGGTTTGGAAGCGGCTGGTTGGGCGTGAAGGGGGATGACAAATACGAAGGAGATCAGGCAAATTGCTAAACCAGTTAATAGAGATTTATGTTTCATGGTAATTCCTCAAAGCAGGTGAAATTTTTAGGCCATTTTATAGCTGTCTTTTTTGCTATGCGAGCGGAAAGTCTTTCAAGAACTGGAATGCCTGACTGAAGTGATAAATGGACTTTGAAACGCAGAGGACGCAGAGATGGCTGGGGAAAAAATCAACCTCAATCTTTTTTCTCTGCGTTACTCAGCAAACTCAGCGTTTCAATTTCCTTCGAGTCTTCGCCCCAAACCCATTTTCCAAACCATTCCCGGTTCTGCTGTTTAATTGCGAGAAATGCCTGACTGAAGTGATAAAAGGACTTTGAAACGCAGAGGACGCAGAGATGGCTGGGGAAAAAAATCAACCTCAATCTTTTTTCTCTGCGTTACTCAGCGAACTCAGCGTTTCAATTTCCTTCGAGTCTTCGCCCCAAACCCATTTTCCAAACCA
>CAZPPD010000041.1:8241-14906 GCA_964588185.1 uncultured Alcaligenaceae bacterium
TTCCCGGTTCTGCTGTTTTATCGCCAGAAGTTCTTTGGGTTTATTCACTACATGGCCCATATTCGGATACATCACCAACTTTGCCGGCACGTTGTGGTCCCGCAATCCGCGATACAGTTCAAAAGCGTTGGCGATCGGCACACGCTTATCTTGATCTCCGTGCTGAATTAACATGGGAGTCTTTGCCCGCTTTAGAAACGTAACCGGCGAAGTGAGTCGATAAATCTCCGGGTCTTTCCAGGGCGTTGCTTTTAGGAACTGGCGAGTATATGCAGGAATGTCCGTGTTGTTATAGTAGGCTGCCCAATTGGAGATCCCTGCTCCCACCGACACAGCTCGAAAGCGATCACATGAAGTCCCCAAATAGGCAGAAATATATCCGCCTTGACTCCAACCCATCACCCCGAGGCGTTTGCTATCGACGAATCCCTTTTGGATGAGAAAATCGACCCCCGAGAGAATATCCCACGCATCGCCGACACCTAAATTGCGAACATTCAACGAACGGAACCGCTCCCCGTAGCCGGCCGAGCCCCGATAGTTGGGTTGAAGAACCAAAGCTCCCTTGGCCACGAATTGTTCCAAGGGATAAAAGTAATTCGGCTCCAGGACCGGACTTCGCAGGCTTATTGGACCACCATGAATGCAAACCAATAGAGGGTAATTCTTCTTTGGATTGAACTCGGCAGGTTTCCAAAGGATGCCTTCGACCACCGTCCCGTCCTTGGATTTCCAGGAAATGATTTCCCGCGTTGCTAATTGATACTTGGCCAGTTGCTTGGTGGATTGCGTCAGTTTTTTTGGTTGAAATTTGGCGACGGGACTAACCGCTACTTCTGGAAAACGATTTGCTCGCCCATAGAGGAAAGCCATCATTTTCTTGTTTTTCGAGAAAGTAAAAGGGTAGTCGGAAAAATACTCCGAACTCACCACCGGAAAGGAAACCGGAAGCGATGAATATTCACCGGTCTTGGGATCGAGGCGAAACAAGCGAAGGTTGGTTTTTTCCAGGGCAGCAAAATAAATCCCATCTTCGCCCCAAGCCTGCGGCAGTGGCCTTTCATTGAAATCCTGAGTTAGGATTCGGGTTTTTCCATTTTCCAAGGAGACCACCGCGAGGAAGGTGTTTCGGTAGAAATAGCCTTTCTCGTAGCTGGAAGTGAGATACAGAATTTCATCTCCCGTGGGAGACCAGACCGGTTCGATTTGGTAACCCGGAGAATCCACAATTTTCCGGACCTTTTTTCCGTCTAACTTCAGCAGGAAGAGATCAACCGTCCCGATGGTACGGAACTCGGAGGTTTTCCCGGCACTAAAGGCAATGTGGTTTCCCGAGGGAGACCAGGCAAATTCCCGGACGGAATAATCTTCTCCTCCGGTAAGCCGGACAGCTTTGCCGCCGGATACTTCGATCATCCACAAATGGTCACGCGGTAGATCTTCATCAACTACCAAGAAATTGCCGAACTTTTCCTTCCGCTCTTTCAGGGCTCTGGTTTCTCCTTGGGCGGAGCAAAAAGCAATCCACTTTCCATCGGGACTCCAGGCAAAGGATTTCACTCCTGTTTCTGAGTCGGTTACTTGAAAGGGCTCACCACCATCGCAGCGGATGATAAAAATCTGAGGTTTCCCGGTCCGATCGGACAGGAAAGCCAATTGCTCGCTCTTAGGTCCCCAACGAGCATGCCAATTGGAATTTTTCTGGTTGGTCAATGAATAGGTCCGCCTGGTAGGAATTTCCGACATCCAGATTTGCGTTTTAAATTTGTTGGCTTTCCAATCGGCGAATTTCACCTCGAAAGCAACAAATTCCCCGTCGGGAGAAATACGCGGGTGGCTTGCCCTTTTGATGCTGATGGATTGTTTTAGGGTGGGAGTTGTTCGGTTACCACTTTCGGTTGCGACGACCAAAAGCAAGATCAAGTCCACGGATACCATTATGCAGCTCCATTTCCACACCAAATCGCTAGCTTGAGTTCCTTCTCCAGGTCAGCAATGGTGCGAAGGGTGATTCCAGATCGCCGGTTCCCCATTGGCCAATGTTTCGCACGTCACGGTTGAACCCATCGCAGCTCTTTTCCTTAGACAACACCTTTGGAAAAGTGCAACTGGGTTAGTAAGAGGTGAGTTTTCAATCGGAATGAGTTCAACTCCCTTGAGAATCCAAGATAAACTGTACCAAGAAAGTTTGTCTTCCGCTTGAATTTCTACGTGAATCAATACCCACGTTTCCTCGCCATCTTTGGTCCACACTTTAAATAATTAGGTGGACCCCATATTCTGGACAAAAAACAGGTCAATTGCGGAACATTATTCTGATCCGGGGGAAATTCCTTTTTAATTGAATCAATACATGCTTAGGTCCCTAGCTTTGACTTCTGTTATCTTCCACGGTAACATTTAAATTTCCAAGATCCGACGTGGAAATTACATTTTTATCGCTCGGGTTGGAGATCACTCCCCAAGGCACGTACATGTTTATAAGGATGACAAACTTGTCGTGAAATGGGATCTTGAAAATCTAATTGCCATGAAAGAGGAGGCCACCAAGCGAATTATCAAGATGAGCTAAGAATTGGATAAAGAAGGGCTGCTATGAAAATTAAAAGAGTTACCGAGAACAACCGAAAGAAAGCCTTTGAAGTAATCACTCGAAGTAAAGAATATTTGTTCCCTTATGCCAAATTGGAAGTTTCTCCTTCCCGAAAGAATCCTGTCAAAAAAGTCTATGTTGACAAGGAATTAGGAAACGAAGCTTTCACCTATGAACTCGAATCGGGAGAAGAAGGCACAGTCCATATGGACCATGTCTTGGATTACAATCGAGATCCAAAATACCTGCGAGATCTTTTACTCTATAAACTAACCCTGGAAATCCAAAAACGGGTTAAAAGTAGCTCGCTTAGCAAAAGGGAACTCATACGGCGTCTGGGAACTTCCCCCGCGCAGTTTTATCGCTTGTTAGACCAAACGAATTACAAGAAATCTTTGGACCAGCTTATGGCTTTACTCCATGTCCTGGACTGTGAAGTGGATTTGGTAGTGAAAAAAAAGGGGGATAAACCAAGCTGTCTGAAATGGGAGTTCTAAAGATAACATGCATACCAAACCCGTTGCTCTCGTGACCGGTGGAAGCCGCGGAATAGGCCGAGGTATTTGCCTGGAACTGGCCAAGAAGGGCTATTCCATTGCCATCAACTATGCCGGCAATCAGGAAGCGGCTGCGGAAACTCAGCGATTGGTTGGATCTGAGGTTGATACGCTCCTCTGCCAAGCCGATGTCAGTAAGGAAGAAGATCGCCGGCGGATGTTGGATGAGATCCTCAACCGATGGGATCGATTGGATGTTTTGGTGAACAACGCCGGTATTACCTCGGTAGGGCGGAAGGATATTTTGGAAGCTGATGAGGAGAGTTGGGATCGAGTTTTTGGGATCAACTTGAAGGGCCCTTACTTTCTTTGCCAGCGAGCGGCCAATGAAATGGTGCCCAGATTGGCTCATCTGCACAATCCTACAATTGTCAATATCTCCAGTTTGTCTGCCTATACCCTGTCACTGAATCGGGGGGACTATTGCATTTCTAAAGCCGGATTAGGAATGATGACCCAACTCTTTGCCGCTCGCTTGGCGGATCACGGCATTCGCGTTTTTGAAGTGCGGCCGGGAATCATCGAGACCGATATGACGGCTGGAGGGCGGGAGAAATACACCAAGTTAATTAGCGAAGGATTGACTCCCATTCGACGCTGGGGAACTCCCGAAGATGTTGGCAAGGCAGTTGTCACGTTGGTGAGCGGGGAACTGGCTTTCTGTACGGGTGAAGTTCTGAATGTTGATGGTGGATTTCACCTGAGGCGGTTATAAACGTTGAACGGAGTCTCTGTGAACATGCCCATCCGTAACTACCAACTTGTTTGGATGGGCATGTTCATATCGTTATCGTCCCATTATTACCTTGGCCGCATTCCAACCGGATGCCCCAATCACTCCACCACCCGGATGCGCTGCTGAGCCGCACAGGTAGAGATTCTTGATTGGAGTCTTGTAATCGGCCCAGCCCGGAACCGGACGGAACATGAACAGATTATCCAGCGACATAACTCCGTGGAAAATATTGCCGCCGGTCAGGTTGAAGTCACGTTCCAAGTCCAACGGGGTAACGATCTGCCGATCAATGACCGAGTTTTTAAAGTTCGGGGCATATTCATTCAGGATGTCAAAACAGCGATCGGCGAATTGATCCTTGATGCCGTCCCAGTTGCTTTCGCGCAGGTTGTAGGGGGCATACTGGATAAACATCGACATGAGGTGTTTGCCTTCCGGCACAATGGTGGAATCGACCACCGAAGGAATGGTGCATTCCAACACCGGGTTTTCCGATGGGCGGCCGTATTTGGCATCGTCAAACGCTCGTTCGATGTAGTCTTGGTCCGGGCAAATGTGAATTGTTCCGCGATGATGGGGGCCGGCTTCCACTCCAGGGCAGGCTTTAAAATCCGGAAGCTCATTTAGTGCCACGTTGATTTTCAAGGAGGCACTATCGTAGCGGATGTTTTGGATGGCTTCTGCGTAGTCGGGCGGCAAAAGTCTTGGCTCCATTAGGCGGCAGAAGGTTAAGTGGGGATCCAAATTGCTGGCCACCGCTCGTAAAGCATGAAACTCATCGCCATTGGCAAGGGCAACTCCATAAGCCTTGCCGTCTTTGACCAGGATCTTGGCGACTTCGGCTTCGGTGCGGATTTCTGCGCCCAAATCGATGGCCGCTTTTGCCAGAGCTTGTGTCAGTCCACCCATGCCGCCTCGAGTGTAACTCCAGATGCCGCGCTTGCCGTTGGTCTCACCCATGACGTGATGGAAAAGCACATAGGCAGTCCCCGGCATCGAGGGCGCCGCGAAGGCCCCAATGATGGCGTCGGTGGCAATAGTGGCTTTGAGTTCTTCCGATTCAAACCAGCGGTCCAGAATCGGCCGGGCGGCTCCGGTGAGGATTTCAATGGCCTCATTCATTTGCGAGCCCATTTTCTGGAATTTGCGGCCCAAGTTGAACATTTTCCACAAGCTGCCCAACCCCGGTTTGACTAGATTGGGCGGAGTCATAGTGATGGTCGGTTCCACGACATCGGCGACTCGCTCCAACATCTTTTCGTACTTGGGATAGGCTTCGGCATCTTTCTCACTGAACTTGGAAATCTCCCGTTTGGTTAAATCCCCATCCGGACCCATCAACAAATAGCGGCCATCCAGAAAGGGAGAGAAGGAAGAGGGGTTGCGTTCCAAGGCTTCGTAGCCATAATCCTTGAGCCGAAGTTCCCGGATTATTTCCGGGCGAAACAGGCTGTTGACGTAAGCCGCAGTTGACACTTTAAAGCCGGGAAATGTTTCTTCGGTTACGCAGGCTCCGCCCACTACATAGCGGCGTTCCAGAACCAAGACCTTCCACTTGGCTTTTGCCAGATAAGCAGCGGTGACCAAGCCGTTGTGGCCGCCGCCGATAATAATTGCATCATAAGTATCCTTTCCACCCGCGACCGGAGAAGCTGCCGTGGCCAATTTACACCTCATTTTCCACCGGGAGAATCACCCGCAAACCGAACGCGGGCTTTAATTCTATTTTTACTAAGGGTTCAAGATTTTTTATAGGTTTTGCCGATATCCACGGGATTAAATCCCATGGCTTGGCAAAGATGGATGATGGGTTGGTTTTCTTCCGGGACTTGCATTTCGGCGATCAGGAAACATTGTTCCTGCAAAAAACGCAGGATCTGGGTCAAAAAGAATTTCCCTAATCCCTTTTCGCGGAACTCCTCTTCGACAATTACATCCGAGATTCCCACAGCGGGTTGATTCCATTTCCAGGTGAATCCTTCCAACTCAATCACTTGGGCTTTGGCGATAACTCGTTGGTTAGTTTTCTCCTCCATGCGAAATTCAATGGGTTCGATCATGCCCAGATTGGCATTTTGCCACCAGGTTGGCCGCGCTGGAGAGGCATCGGCGTAAATATCATATTGTTGGCGGCAGCTTACAAAGCGGGGATCGGTGATTCGAAGCGGATCCACCATCATCCGTTGATAAACGATTGTCGTTTCAATCGGATGGTAGCCATGATGCTTCAGGAAAGGTCCCGCAAGGGAATCGCTGGTAAGAATTCCCGGAGTATCACTCCCCCCGTAAAGGCCGAGGTAAAAAGGATTCCTCAGGGGGGACGGCCCGGCAAACAATTCCTTGGCACCGCGTTCGAGGAGATATGCTTCCGAACGTTTCAGCAACTCCGTACCAATTCCTTGGCGGCGATGAGACGGACGAACTGCCAGGATGCAAATGATGCCGACCGCGGGATCAAGTTGGGATTGATCCTCCGTCGGTCCGAAACCGCTATGGGCGAATCCAACAACCGCATCGGTTTCTTCCTCCTGAGCGATGATTAATCCTTCGGGATCGAAATAGGGAAGGCATAAAACCTGACGGTCAAAAAGGGAAGAAGTGGTAAGGTGAACCGCACCACGATTTGGAAAGGAATCATTCCAAACCTTGACTAAAGAGGGGATGTCTGTGTTGCGAAAACTACGAAATGTTACCACAAATATCCTTTAACGGGTATTAACTGTATAAATAATTATATCTAATTATGAAGTTGCTGGTCTTTGCCTTTTTCTTTTTCTTA
>CAZPPD010000042.1:0-14670 GCA_964588185.1 uncultured Alcaligenaceae bacterium
AGCAAGCGGATTAGTAAAGATGAAGCCCGAGACCCTAAAGCTAATTCAGGACAAGGGATTGGCCAAAGGAGATGTGTTGCAAGTCGCACGGCTTGCCGGAATTATGGCTGCGAAAAAAACCGGTGACCTAATCCCCCTCTGCCATCCCCTGCCGATTACCGCTGCCACCCTGGATTTTCACTTTGCCGAAGAAAACACAATTCAGATTGAGGCTACGGTGAAAGTGTTTGGGCGGACCGGAGTGGAGATGGAAGCTTTAACCGCCGTGAGCGTCGCCGCTCTGACCATTTATGATATGTGCAAATCCGTTGACAAAGTTATGTCCATCGAGCAAATCCGGTTAGAGGAAAAGAGTGGTGGCAAAAGCGGGACATATGTCCGAAGCGATTGACTACCTTTTTGAAGTTTCGTACTATTCAAATAGATTTGAAAGTTTTGAAAATCAAAGAAGCTCGCCTTCTTTGGAAAGAGGTACGCAATGAACCAAGTTCTTTCGGTGATAAATAATCGGCTTCGTTTTTCCTCTTCTATTTATATTCCTATTGCCGAGAACTTGGAGAAGGTGGAAGGGATAATCCACGAAAAGCTTTCCAGCAATCGTCCTGGCGTTGCAGAAATGATCAAGCATCTCGATTATTATCGCGGCAAACGATTACGGCCGACCCTACTGCTATTGGTGGCCAAAGCTTGTGGCCAAATTAACCATGCCCATTTGGTTTTGGGAGCAGTCGTGGAGATGATCCACACAGCTACCCTGGTGCACGATGATGTCTTGGATGACGCCGACACTAGGCGTCACATCTCCACGGTTAACGGAATCTGGGGGAATCAAGCCAGCATTCTGCTCGGAGATTATTTGTTCACCCAGGCCTTCCATTTGACCAGCACAATTGGAGATGCCCACGCCTGCGAGATTATTGGCAATGCCACCAATCGGGTTTGCGAAGGAGAGCTTCACCAAATCTGCCGCCGGGGCAAGCTGAACCTTAGAGAAGATGAATACTTCAGCATCATTGACGCCAAGACAGCTGAACTTACCGCCTGCTGTTGTTTGCTGGGAGCTTTCTATTCCGGCAGGTCAAAGCCGGACGTAGAATCCCTCAGCCGCTTTGGCCGTTACCTCGGAATGGCGTTTCAGATTGCAGATGATCTACTGGACATCTTGGGCCAGGAAGAAAAAGCCGGAAAATCCCTGGGCACCGACATCAAGCAACAAAAGATGACCTTGCCTCTGATCCATTTGCTGCAGAACAGCAAACAAGCAGCTGCCCTCCGCGATCTTCTGCAAAGTGAGCCGGAAAACATCCGGGAAAAGCTGCTTCCGCAACTGCATGATTGTGGTTCTATTGAATATTCCCGCAAGAAAGCCGAGCACTTTGCCCGATTGGCCAAGGAAGAGCTAAGTTGCCTGGATGCTTCCGATAGCCTGGACATACTGGAGTTGTTGGCCGAGAAAGTAGTGAACCGGGAAGCGTGAGATCATATTGGTTCGATACCGAAGTCTCGAATGGTGAAAATGGGCTGGAAGATATATCCGGTCGTTAATTCCGGCTTCTTTCCTTTGTCCAGTCGATCCACAATACACAATACCGTTTTTACTTTAGCCCCCATCTTTTCCTCTTCCTCGATAGCCTTCAGTACTGATCCTCCCTAATTGATGACATCTTCCAGCAAGGCAATATTTCCCCCCGGTTTAACTACCCCCTCCACACGCCCCCGGCTACCATGACTTTTTTCCTGCTTGCGAACAAAGAATCCCTCCATCTCCCTGCCGGCTTGGTGGTAGCGTTGGACTAAAGCTGCGGTCAACGGAATGGCACCAATTTCCAAACCGCCGACTGCTTGAATATCCTGATCCTTGGTCATCTCGAAGAATAGATCCGCGACCAAGGAGATCGCCTCCGAGTGAAAGATCGCCTTCTTGCTATTGATGTAGTAGTTGCTTTCCTTTCCGGAAGCCAACGTGAATTTACCAAAGGCAATGGCTCTTTCCTTAAACAACTCCAGTAGTCGCTTGCGTTTTTCATCCATGGGAAATCCTGGTAATAGCTCTGGGTACGGGAATTCTTTTCAATCTTAGATTGTCCTACTTGAATTCACCCGATTCAACATTTTAACTGGTCAACTTCATTTCAACGTTTCTTACTCATCTTAACTGCTCCTCATTTCGACTCGACCTAACCAATATTTTCGCTAGAATCCGGCCCCTCACCGGTCGATGTAATGAATATTCTCTTTTTCTTGAATGGGAAGAATTACCATGTCTGATTCCGACGCTACCTTTGATCGACGAGAACGCCTCCGTAGCCGTAGTCGCGGTTCCCTGAGTTCCATCATGGCGTTCCTTTTAGGCATACCACTTGGGGTTGGCTTCATCCTTCTCTTTTTACAAGGCCCCTTAAAAGACACCCCCTTGGCCAGATACGTAAGTCACCCGGTGGAGATGATCTGCCTGGTGCTCTTCTGGTGTGCCTTCGCCGCATTGCTGACCAAGGTCCTCGCTTATGGCGGCGAGATGTTGGCTTTTCGGGCAGAGTTATTGCCTCACTGGGAAGGGCGAACGGTACCGCCAAGTGAGGCCGGGACCCTCCTGGACGATGTTCAGGAAGCGAGCCGGCGAGTCAAGAATACTACCCTCGGAAGGCGGGTCATCAACGCCTTGGATTTCGTCGATAGCCGGCAGTCAGCAAACGACCTGGACGACCAACTCCGCAGCCTGGCTGACAATGATGATATAGCCCTGGAAAACAGCTACTCCCTCATTCGTTTCATCACCTGGGCAATCCCAATCCTGGGTTTCTTGGGCACTGTCTTGGGAATCACCGGGGCTGTTTCCAATGTCACTCCCGAAGTCTTGGAGAACCAGCTCAGCAAAGTAACCGATGGTTTAGGCGTCGCCTTTGATACCACAGCCGTTGCCCTCGCCTTGACCATGGTGACCATGTTCCTGAGCTTCGTGGTCGAGCGCATGGAACAAGAGCTGCTGGAAAAGGTAAATACTTATGCGGATGAAGAATTGGCGCACCGCTTTGAACGAACCACTACGGAAGCCGGAAGCGAAGTTGCCGACCTGGTCCGCCAGAGCACTCAGTCTCTGATTCGATCCACGGAACAACTGGTAACCCGCCAGGCCGACCTTTGGACCATCAGTCTCCAGGAAGCTCGCCACCAATGGGAGCAAACCGGCGATCAACAAAAAGAACGTATCTCGGCCGGCATCGAAGAAGCTCTGCAGCGAACACTGGAAAGCCACAATCAACAGTTGGCCCAGCAGGAAGAAAAATCCCAACAGGGAACCTTGTCGGTTTTGGAACAACTCCGTGAGGTCAGCAATACGGTTAAGGGTCAAACCACCGAACAGCAACAAGCCTTGGCTAGCCTGATTCAAAGCGTAGCCGCCCAGACCGAGATGCTGTCCAAGCTGGTGGAGAATGGCTCGCATCTGGTGAATCTCCAGGAAGTGATGCAGCAGAACTTGCAAACCTTGGCCGGGGCAGGATCGTTCGAAGAGGCCGTGAGCAGCCTGACGGCGGCCATTCATCTGTTGACGAATAAGGTAGGGTCCAGCCAGTTGCCCGGCGGCAATCGGTTGATCCGACCAGGGAAAGCAGCATGAGGCGACGACGCCAACTTCTCAAGGCAGACACCTTTCCTTTCCTGGCGGTCCTCTTATGCGCCATGGGGTCGCTGATCCTCCTCCTACTCATCATGGACCGACAAGCTAAGCTGGCAGCTCGCAAGAAGGCCAAAGCATCGGCGGAAGAAGTGAAACGCAGGTCCACTCTGGAAAGAGCCAAACTGATTGCTGCCCGCGAAGCGGAGTGGGAGAAAAAGCAACAGGCGTACCATTCCCGCCTCGCACAAAAGGACAGGCACCTCCTACAGCAACTAGCCGAGATCCGAAAGAAAAAACAGGACACAGATTCGGTTATACAAGTCAATAAACAAGCCCTCCAGGAATTACAACGGGACCTTGAGAAGGAGCAGGAACGCATCGCTGTATTGCAAAGTCAACTCCTGGAAAAAAGAAAAAGTCTAGCAAACCAGAAAAAGAACAAGCACCTATCCAACACAAAGCTCATTCAAGTTGCCGCCGAGGTAAGGCAACTGGAAAAGATCCTGGCCGAACTAAAGACTCTGCAGAAACGCCAACAACAGACCTATTCCTTAGTCCCCTACAAGGGAAAGCACGGCACCAATCACCAACCCATCTATGTCGAATGCCAGAAAGACGGCGTCATTTTCCACCCAGAAGGAAAGAAACTCAAAGGAGCCTGGCTATCCACTCGTACCTTCCGCCTGCAACTGGAAAACCGCATGACCAAGCTGCTCTTGCAAAAAGATCACAAAATTCCCTATCTCTTCCTGTTGATACGGCCGAAAGGAATTCGCACCTATGCCCTGGTCCTGGCATCGCTGGCAGGATTAGATATTGACTTTGGCTATGAACTGGTGGACCAGGATTGGGTTTTGGATTTCTCCGGCAACCGGAATTTCCCTTCGTCGAAACTACCCGATTCGATTGCCAAGCTGACCCGCTTACCGACCTTAAAAGGAGCAGGCCTAAATGATCTCCCCAAGGAAATCCTCCAAGGACTTCAGTCGGGAACCACCAAGGGTGGCGAAGGTAGAGGAAAAGCCAACATCTGGACTCCCAGTCAAGGACCAGGATTAGGAAAGGCCGGATTCCTTAAGAACAAAGGTGCAGGTTTACCCGGAGGGCCAAACAAAAAAGGGATCAGAACAATAGTTGATCCTTCGTTGTTAGCAACCAAGGAGTTCTCTCATGGTCCCGGAAAAGAAGTAGGTAGGGGAAAACCCACAACCTCGAGGAACAAAAATAAGCCAAGTACCAAAGAGGATGGTAGCCCTCAGAAAAAAGGAAAAGGACTAACCAAACCAACGAAGGATGTTTCGGCAAAACTGGGGAAACCAACCTCCCCAAACAGATTCACTTCCAAGAATCAGTCTCCCATGGAAACCAAACCAAAAGGAACTCCCGATCACAAGGGTTTGGTAACTGGTGACCTCAAAGAAATTCCCGACAATAAAGGTTTAGAAGCAGGTGACCCCAATGCCCAGCAAGGCGAAGAAAACCCAACGCCATCCAGCCCGGTTGCCAAATACTTAGGCCGCCGCGGAATGAAACCCGGATTACCCAAACGCAAAGTGCCTTTCCACCGTATGGGTTTCAACCGAGACTGGAAGATTGAGGTCCAGTGCAAAGCGAACGGAGTGGTCATACCCATTACCGGCCAACGCTACTCGATCCCCGAACTGCAAGCCGGAGCAGTCGGGGAGATCCACCCGCTGACTGCTAGGATGAAGAAGCTTATTGACCGGCGATTAGGTGCAATAATTTCCGGGGAGATACCTTATCGCCCAATCTTCCACTTTCGAATCGACCCCGATGGTTTGCGTTCCTATCACCTCGTGTATTTCTTGCTGGAGCCGCTCGGGCACACCATGACTCGCCAAGATATTCGACCGGAAGCTCCCGGGCTGAAGAAGTATTACAAGCAGTACTTGGATTAGAGGTGCTCAAGATTCAGTGTCAGTTTAGTAGGTCGGGCGCGGCCCGACAAAGATTCAGTGTCAGTTAATAGGTCGGGTCTCCAGACCCGACCAAATTGGACGAGCCAGGAGGCTCGTCCTACAAAGAATACCTCGTACCAATTTGAGTAAAGCCCAAAGGTAAATCTCTGGCGGCTGAATTCTGGCGAATCCAGCTACCAATGACTGACCCATACGAACTATGTATCGCAGACGTAAACGCCGGACGCGTGAGATTGCTTTCGGCCTGGATTCCTTTCTGGATGTCATCTCCAATGTCATCGGCATTATTATCCGCATGATCTTGGTGGTGTGGGTGGGAGCGCGCGCCTACTACGCCATGCAACCGGTGGCCCCAGTCAAAGTGGACCTGCCAAAGGTCGCCAAGAAGAAACTCTTTGATCCTCTGGAAAAAATGATTCCGATTCGCCAAAAAGAGTTAGCTAGCGTTCAGAAAAACCTCCACAATCGCATTCAAGTGCTGCCGATACTGGAGAAGGATCGAGGCCGTATCAAAAAGCAGTTCCAGGAATTAAAATCACAACGCCGAGAGCTTACCAGGGAACTGCAAGTGTTAAGCAATGAATTGGCGGACATCAAACCCGACCAATCCCAATCGATCCAACTGGCCACCTTTCACCAGCGTAGCCAAAAACTGAAGAAAGACATTGCTGCCATCCAGAACCAGCCGCGTAAAACGAATGTCATTTATTTCCGCACCCCGGTCAGTCGCCCGGTAACCTCGGAAGAGTTCTTCTTCGAGTGCAAACGAAACCGAGTCAGCTACATTGCCATTGCCACCTTTGTCGAGGACATGAAAAGCCAAGCCTCCCGCCGAGTCGATGAACTAAAAACCCGGTGGACTGTCGAAGGCTACACCCGCCAAGTCGGTGCTTTCCGCATGAAGTATATCCTCCGCCGGGAAAAGTCGTTGTTTGACCAGCTAGTCACCGGGGAACCCAATCCCAACGCCGATTTTCGCTATGGTTTACAACGCATGACTTTACAACCCTTGGCCCTCGACCGCGGAGAATCGTTGCAGAAATCTATGCAACCGGACTCAACCTTCCGAGGCATAGTTAGTCGCCTGGACCCAAAATTCGCCTCCATCACCATGTGGGTCTACCCCGACAGCTTCCCCCTCTACCGTCACCTCCGGGATTACCTCACCGAACAGGGCTTCGAAGTTGCCGGTCGACCAATCCCCGACGGCGTTCCTATTGGGTTATCTCGCCATGGAACGATTTCCCGGGGACAATAAGCGCAATGCTTTCTCAAAACTAACTTCGGGTTCTCCCCTGAACTGGTTTTGGTTTTAGTCTTTCAGGGAGTAAAAACGGAATCTTTCCGAATTTAGTTGGTGCCACAGCTTCAAGACTAACCGTTGAGTTTTGTATTTTCACAACCCAATAGCTTAAACTGCTTCAAGAATCCGGAAAGCCGGGAATTTGCACGAGAATATCTTTGAGACGAGCCAACGCCCGGACATAACGATTGCTGGCAGCTGCTTGGCCAATCCCCAAAAGTTCAGCAACTTCGCTATTGCTCAGGTCTTCAAAATGCCGCAGGGCCAGTACTTCCTGATCAATGGGGTCCATGGAAGCGACCGCTTGCTCAATTTGCTTGGCCATTTCCCCACGCATGGCAGCTTGGCTGGGAGAAGTTAGATTTCCCGCTAATCTTCTGGCCAGGGAAACCGAAGTCGATTGCGGGTAACTCGGAACATTGATCGACACCTCCCGGCCGGCATCCCGCATTTCTGCTCCCAGGTGCCGCCGGTGTACATCCACCAACGTTTGCAAGACAATTAGCCGAAGCCAGATGAAGAAGGATTGCGAAAAATCCTGTTGGTAATGGGTCAAGCGTTGAGCGGCATTCAGGAAGGCTTCCTGCAAAATATCATCCACATCCACACGCCCTGAGATTCGCCGGTCTAACCGGAAAACAATCATCCTGCCAAGCCGCTCGCGATGTCGGGAAAAGAGTTCTCCCAAGGCAGATTCGTCTCCTTCGAGGAGCCGGGTTAAAACTTCGTCGGGTTCTTGAGGCTGTTGGTTCATAGAAATTCTTTGGATTATTACTCAGACCCTAGTTGCATCGGATCAATCCGCAAAACCGGCTTGCCTAACTCTTCGGCATAGGCCACAATTCCTGCCGTTCCCCCTTTTCCTTTGGATGGTTTTCCGTTCCAAACGGCTACTACATACTGACATTGATTTACCATCCATTTGCCGGCTTCCCAATAGGCTTTTTCCGAGCGATCTCTGGTTGGGAATTCTTTAACTTCTTCACAACAATCATAAAGAAACTGCAGCAGTTCTTGTGGGCCACCGGGTTCAAAATCTTCGTGGTAGGTTGCAAAAGGGCAAAGCCCGAACAGTGGAATTTGCAAGCCCAACGCGGCTTTTGCGAAGATTTGGTCGGCCCCTTGGGCCAGTGCACTAAAAGCAACCAAGTTCCTGCTTTGAGCCTTGGCGATTTCCCGGCAGGACAGCAACAAGCGAATACATTCGGCGTGAACTCGCCAATGAATTCTCCGATCACCGCCAAGATCTCGGTGTCCGGTAACTCCAACATTGATGGTGGCCAATAATGACTCCTGTATCAAACAGCAATAGGAACGCAGCTAACATTCCTATAGAGAAGCAAGAAAGATAGACCTGAGGCAATATGTATTTCGGTCTGATACTTTCTATAAAGATATAGGAGCGGCAATAAAGTTGATGTCCTAAAAAAAGCCCAACCCGTCCGGTTAGTAGGAATACGTCATGCCCGCGAATGAAAACCAAAACCAGCCCGAGAATACTAACCAGCCAAATCCCTCGGCCCCCAAAACACTGCAGGTGGTTTTGGGATTATTCATTGTCTGGCAGATCTTTTTCTTGGTGATGGCAAATTCAGTGGAGTTTCTTCAGGACATTCATTCGCGTGTGACAAAAAAGCCTTGTGTAATCCTGGATCGTTTGACTCCCGGTTGGAGAACCAAGCGAGGCCATTTTTGGCAAACACAACAATCGTTATTGGCGGTCAAGGATTTCTGGGGGCAACTAACCGGCCAAGAACAAACCTGGCAGGTATTTGCTCCGGAAGTTTTCAAAGACACTCATCTCCCTGCCGTGGCCCTTCGCTGGGAAAAGCGGGTGACTTTTGCGGATGCACTTGCAAACCTTGCGGCCGGGAATGTATTGGAACAGATGGTCCTTCTTCAATCCACCCCGGAACAATCCAGGGAAAAAGTGTGGCTTTCTCCTTATGAGCCAAAAGATATTCACCACTATTTTCGCTTTGGGGATCTCCGCAACCAGCGAACTGATTTCTTTGTGGTGGTGGATCTCATCCCCATTGAAGATGAATCCGAACAAATGGGAAACAAACTCTGGGCCAAGCAGATTGAACGGTTTGTTCGCAGGAATAGAAAGTTGATCCGGGGATACCTCAGATGGAAAACTGCCGACATTCTGAGAAAGAATAAATCCTTGAAACCACCTGCTGAGGTGATCCTCCTTCAGAGGAGATATCATTTAAATCCCCCTTACCAGGACCCTCCTCATCGTGAAGGTCCATTGGTTCTGCCGCTTGTTCGGTGGAAACTAGGCGATGACGCGGAGAAGAATTCACTGGAAGCATTTGATCCTCAATCCGGAACTTTTTCAGCGGTGACCCAATGAGTTCTGTCGACCAACAGAAGAAAGTAGTTGGTGTGCAACCTTGGCTTCCTTGGCCATTATCCGCCTCTCTTTGGTGGACCAAACCAGTACGGGCAGAATATCTTGCCATCGTTCGGATCGGTCTGGGAATAGTATTGCTGTTGGATTTGCTGTTTTTATATTGGCCGTGCTTTAGTGATCTGTATGGCGCAGGGAGCTTAGGTAGTCCGGAAATGTTTCGGGACAACACTTCATCACCCCGCTGGTTTTGGTCCCTCTTTCGCGGACTGGATCATACACTCATTTCGACAGCGGCTTTATTGGTTTGGCTGGCGGCTACCCTCTATTTAATTGCGGGACTTTTCCATCAGCGTCGCCGGGAAACGACCGAAAGTAGAAACCACCGCCCCCTACTTATTTGGGTCGTTTCGGGAATCGTTTACATTGGCGGAGTTTGGACTCGGGAACTTCAACAAACTCAGCCGTCCTTGTTGACCTGGGCGGTTCCATTGGTGTTCTTCTTGGCCGCGGGATTCTTCGTGCAAATCCCCAGGAAACAATCCGGTTGGTTATTGTTTGCTTGGGGAACCGGATTGGGGCTTTTGATTTTGGGTATGGTGCTATGGTTTCCCCGCTTTGGATTTGTTCGCAATGGTGCCCGCGATCTACTTTTGGGATGGGATGGCAATATTAACTTGTTGTATTTGGCATTCTTGGTATGGGGATTGTTTACCCTTTTCCTTACCATCGGATTTAACACCCGGGTCAGCACCATTATCGTCTGGCTATTGTCTATTTCTTTTTATCACTTGAATCCGCTGATCAACTCGGGCGGAGATTTAGTGAAAAACATCATCTTGTTTTATTTGATGCTGAGTCCCTGCGGAGCAGCCTGGTCTGTGGACCAATGTTTCCGGCGGTTTAGCTTTGGTGAAAAAGGGCCTTTCTACATTTCGCCTTGGCCTTTGCGGCTGATGTTTTTGCAGTTGGTTTGCATTTATTTTTTCACCGGGTTGCACAAAATAACCGGGGAGACCTGGTTATATGGCGAAAGTCTTTACTATGTGTTGGCGGATTTGGCTTTGACACGGCTGTCTTATGACCAATTAGCCATTCCCCCCTTGGCTCTGCAAATCCTGACGTGGGTCATTTTGGGATGGCAGCTTTCTTTTCCTATTCTGGTGTCCATACCCTATGTGCGACCAATAGCCCTTTCTTTTGGAGTCTTGTTTCATCTGGGGACATTGACCCTTTTGGAATTAGGTGGTTTCGAAGGATATATGTTGGTTTTGTATTTGCCTCTGTTGCCGTGGTCTCGATGGTTGGGGGAAAAGAAAGGCGAAGGGCCCGAAGAAGAGGCTAAAACTCAACCGGATGATGAAACGCCAACTTCACCGGAGAAAGAGCTCCTTGAGGAGAAAACATTTTCATCTACGGATGAGGAACCTGCGGAAACAATGGAGGAGATTCCGAGGGAGTCGGAATCATCAACCTAGCCGATAGTTTCTTGTCTTTTAGCCCGGAATCTGCGGCGGATTTAGGAATCGCTCCCAGTTTATCGAGAATGGCCTGAAACCTTTTGCGTTTGGCAGCGAGTTTTTCATCCGTAATAGGCTTGAGTTCATTGGGATCCCTCTCCGAATCAAACATCTGGCCCGTTTTGACGGATACCACCTGATTGCTACGGCGTTTGGTCTTTTCGTAGAAGCCGTAGAGCTTATGCTGCTGGTCTCGCACAAAGATGCTTCGCGGCCAACCGAAGCCGTTCTGGCGTTTCTCTACATAGTAGGTGTAAACCCATTTTCGCAGCGGTCCCTTAAAACTCTTTGATATTGCCGGCAGGAAACTGATGCCGTCGAACTTTCCATCACCGGCGGCTTTGGGAAGAGAACAATTTGCGGCCTGAGCAAGCGTGGGGAGGAAATCACTGAAATCCACAAGCTGATCGGTGACCTGTTTCGGTTTTACCATTCCCGGCCAATTAACAATCAGGGGAACGTGGACTCCAGTATCCCGGGCATACCCTTTGCCGCCACGAATGCGGGAGCCATCAGCCATCAGGGTCACTACGCTCTCGCTCGTACCATTGTCACAGGTGAAAATGATAAGGGTATTGTCTCGAATCTTGAGCTCTTCCAGCTTGGCTACGATTCGGCCGACGAGATGATCCGTGTATTCGACCATGTCCCGGAAATATTTTCCGTTGCCTTTGTGACGAGCCTTTGGGTTTGCCCGAGCCTTGCTATGTGGAGTTGGCACAAAGGGACTGTGGGTCAGGATCATGGGGTACCATGCGAAAAACGGCTGATTCTTCTTCGACTTTCGCTCCACAAAATCCAACAGGTAATTCACACAAAAGTCCGGACCATAACCTTTCGGTTCGTGAACCAGCTTTTCCTTCTTGGTGTTGGGATCCAGAGCAATCAGCTTGGGATTGGCATAGCGATCTCCCGTTTTGCCGGGCTCTCCCCGGTAATTCCACACAATGTACTCATCAAAACCGGCCCGTTCGGGATTGGTTCCCGCGCCGCGGAAAGAACCTAATTGCCACTTGCCGACCAACACGGTGGCATATCCGGCGGCTTGCATCATATGACCAAAAGTCCGTTCCTTCGAATCAAGGATACCGAAGCGGGAATAATTGCGAAAGCCATACCGGCCCGTCATAATAAGAACCCGGGACGGCGTACACAGCGGGGTGGAGTAACAATGAGTGAATCTCGCCCCTGTTTTGGCGAGCCGATCCAGATGGGGAGTCTTGTAAGCAGACCCATTGCAGCCCAATGCCTCATACCCCATGTCATCCGCCATGATAAGGATTATGTTTGGTCGCTGTTTCGGCTGGGTAAAACCGCAATCCGGGCACGCGAAGAAAATAACTCCCAGGAGATTGATTGGAATGAGAATTTTCATGTCTTTTGTCTTAAACGGAAGTAGGTTTGGTTTGAGGTTCAAAATATCAGGAAAGGTCCTACCGGCCAATACACACAACCTCCATACTAAAAGAACTTTCCAGCATTCTTTTCCCTTTGATCTCATTTTCCTACCATAAAAAGAATTAGGTTTTCCAAATATCAGCATGCCTCTCCAACCCCGAGTTACCAATGAGTGTGGAAGAAGAACGCCAATTATTAGCCGAATCACAGCAAAAAGGAACCCTGGCAACGCTGGGAACCTATGCAAAACTCTCCGGTCCCGGATGGTTGCAAAGTGCCATTACTTTGGGCGGCGGTTCTTTGGCGAGCAGTTTATTTTTGGGAGTGCTCGCCGGTTTCAGCATGCTGTGGCTGCAACCGCTGGCCATGGTTCTTGGTGTTATTATGCTCAGCGCCATTGGGTATGTGACTCTCTCAACAGGGGAACGGCCTTTTCAAGCGATCAATCGCTATGTCAACCCGGTACTGGGTTGGAGTTGGGCGTTGGCATCGCTGCTCGCCAGTATGGTTTGGTGTTTACCGCAATACAACCTGGCCAATTCGGTTTTACAACAAAACTTGCTCCCGGGATTATTGGGAGAAGGTTCCGATTTAGAGAATACCTTGGTCATGGGCTTTCCCTTTTCAAAATTATTGATCGCCGGGGTAATCCTGGTTATCACGACTCTGGTGACCTGGAGTTACGACAGCGGCAGTTGGGGAATCCGGCTTTACGAACTGGTTCTTAAGATCATGGTGGCCATGATTGTCCTGTGCTTTTTCGCTGTGGTCTTTCGGCTCACTTTCGCTGAAGACGCGTTGAATTGGTCGGAGATATTTGCGGGATTTGTTCCTGATTTTTCCCTGCTTTATACCCCTGCGTCCGGCTTTGGGGCCTTTCTGGAGAAAATTCCCGAACAACACCAGGCTTTCTGGGGCAATCTCATCGTTAGTAAACAGCGAGATGTTATGTTTAGCGCGGCGGCTACTGCCGTTGGAATCAACATGACCTTTTTGCTCCCTTATTCCCTACTGCGGAAAGGGTGGAGCAAAGAATTCCGGGGGCTTCTTTCCTTTGATCTGGCAACCGGCATGTTCATTCCCTTCGTCCTGGCGACCAGTTGCGTCATCATCGCCTCGGCCAGCCAATTCCACCCCCGACCGGAAAAACTGGATGACAGAATTGCTCAGAAAGTGCAGATTACCGAAGATTTGGCAAAAGACGAAAAGGAAAAAGTAAAATTCCAAATCTCCAAGAAATTGATAGGTTCTTATGAAAAACAACTTGAATCCTTCCAAAATGAAAATGGTGAGGGTACAACCTTAAGTGAAACACCAATTAAACTGTCCAATGCCGAGAAGCACTTGGCACTCGCACTGGTCAATAAACAATCTTCCGACCTTGCCCAATCCTTGGGAGATCTAACCGGAAAAACCATCGCCGATATTATCTTTGGACTCGGCGTTCTGGGCATGACCCTGTCCACCATTACCATTCTCATGCTCATCTCGGGCATGGTGATTTGCGAGATATTTAATGTACCCCTTTCTGGATGGCCGCATCGCCTCGGAACTTTAGCCGCGGCTACTGGAGTTCTGGGGCCATTCTTGTGGGGAAAACTCGGCTTTTACCTCGCCGTTCCGACTTCCGTATTTGGCTTGATGTTGTTGCCGATTGCCTACCTGACCTTCTTCTTACTGATGAACCAAAAGACCTTGCTCAAAGATCAGATGCCCACCGGAGGAAGCCGAATTTTGTGGAATGTCCTTATGTTCATTGCCGCAGGAACAGCTACCTGTGCCAGCGTGTATGCCATCTGGCAAAAGACGGAGTGGTATGGAATCGGAGCCGTGGCTCTGCTCTTAGGTCTTGCTCTGGCGGTTCAATTTACCCGGAAAAAGCCGGCTCTTCCCGATATCCCACCCGAGGATAAGGGCGACAATGATATGGCTTCGTGATGAGACCAGCAGCCACCACACCTTATCCCCGTTTCAGTAACCTCTTGAGGTCGCTCAAACTCCGGGTGTTAATAACATCATCTGCTTCCAACCAGCCACGGCGAGCTTGATCGATGCCAAATTCTTTTCGCTTTGCTCTTTGGTTTTCTAGGATTACTCTTAGCAGTTCCCCTGACTGCAGTGATTATGGTTGTTATCAAGATGTTGTATGTCAAAGATTTCCTGGGAGATGCTAAAGGAGCAGAAAATATCGAAAGCAAAGTGAATGTTTAACAACTCGACTAAAATTTATTGTTGCAGTTCTCTCTGTTGTTGCTGGTACAGGCGTTCGGTATCCTCACGGCGGCACAGCTCATTCCCTTCCGTCATGACCGCGGACGTTTTGACGGAGAGAGCGAATTAGAGCTTGTTGCTCAGCCAAGTTGATCAGTTCAAAATAAATGCTGAAAGCTCGAGTTAGTAAGCGTAGGTCTGATAAGGAAAGGGTATCCAAGCGATCTCGTAACTCACGAGCCTGTTCTACCGTATGGACCTTACGAAAGTTTTTGGCCCCCAACCGGCTTTCCTCTACTAAGTTGAATGCGGATTTCCCCTAT